>NZ_JAWDHA010000007.1:0-119041 GCF_034190895.1 Virgibacillus sp. M23
TTAGTTGAGGCCGTGCCCACGGAAAGCGAAGTAATTAGTCGGAGCATTGCCAATATACATCAAACATTTCAAAATAACTACTTGGCTTAACGCAGTCATTGCACTGATTTTATACTTTCTTAACTTACAAAAAATAACTGCCGAGAAAGTTCCTCGACAGTCTAGCTACCTGCACATATATAAATACATCGTCTTACTTCATTTGTTGTAAATCTTGAAAGAACCTAGGATAAGAAGTTGAAACCGGGGAGATATCATCAATCACTACTTCACCATCTGTTATTAATGAGGCAATGGTCGCCATCATAGCCATCCGATGATCGTGATAAGATGCTACTTTATTACCGGTTAGCTTTGACTTACCTTCAACAATTAGTCCATCTTCTCTTTCCTCAATCCTAGCTCCTAAGCTTGTTAAAACTTCTGTAACTGCTTTAATTCGATCTGTTTCCTTTACTCGAAGTTCTTTCGCATCTTTAATTATTGTTCTTCCCTTTGCCTGCGTTGCTAGTAGTGCAATTACTGGTATCTCATCGATTAATCGTGGAATCATATCACCTTCGATAGTCGTAGCGTGTAAATCCTGATAAGTGATTGAGATATTTCCTAATAATTCTCCACCTTTTCTATGGATATTTCCCACTTCGACAGCCGCTCCCATTGCTTTTAATACATCTATAATGCCTGTCCTGCTCTCGTTTAAACCTACATTTAGTAATGTCACATTACTTCCTGGAACAATCGCAGCTGCCACAAGGAAAAATGCAGCAGAAGAAATGTCCCCTGGTACATATATATCGGTAGCAGTAAGCGGTTGTTTTCCTTGTAGTGAAACGGTACTACCTTCAATTAGTATTGACGCTCCAAAGGCTTGAAGCATTGTTTCTGTATGATTTCGCGAAACCGTCGATTCCTCTACAGTTGTTTTCCCATCTGCAAGTAGTCCTGCTAACAATACTGCTGATTTGACTTGTGCACTTTTTACAGGTAAACGGTACTCAATTCCTGTTAAACCATTTCCTCTTATGGCTAATGGAAGTTTACTCCCTTCTAATCTACCATCAATAATGGCTCCCATTAATCGTAAAGGATCAACCACACGATTCATTGGTCTGTTTGTTAGAGATACATCACCGTATGCCGTTGTAAAGAAAGGAAGCCCCGCTAAGACACCTATCATGAGTCTTGCCGTTGTACCAGAGTTTCCAAAATATAAAGGTTCCTTCGGCTCGATTAACGCTTCAGGACCTTTCCCATCAATCAATAAAGAATTTCCTTGCTTTTCAATAGAAACACCCATTTCACGAAAAGCAGTAACTGTGCGCATACAATCTTCACTATCTAGAAAATGACTTACCCTTGTCACTCCATTTGCTAAAGCTCCAAAAATAACGGAACGATGAGAGATTGACTTATCTCCAGGTACCTCTATTTCTCCACGTAGCGGATTTTCAGTAGGAAGTAGTTTTTGCTCCTTCAATCATTCTCACATCCTTTTCTTTAACTGCTGATTACTTTTCAATCATCGTTTCATATCCTTGCTGTTTTAAAATATGTTCACTTGATTTTTGTAACTGCTGAGTAGCAAAACTTAACCGCAATGCTCCCATGATACCTTCACGGATCTCCAGGATTTGTATATTATTGATACTTATACTTTCGTCGGCAAGCAATTGCGTTACCTCTGCTAACGCCCCAGTCTGATCACGAATATCGACATATAAATCATAATACGACGGAATAATCCCTTTATCAGAAGTACCCAATCCATCTCGATAATTTTTAGCACGATCTAAGTATTGAATCATTTCTTTTTTACTGCTAGTATCCACAAGATTTTTGAGAAATTGCATTTCTGTTATCCATTCCTCCAAAAGCTGTGACATTTTCTTACGATTGTGATAAAAAATATCCTGCCAAAGTGTCGGATTACTTGAAGCTATTCGCGTAATATCACGAAACCCACCAGCGGCAAGATTGGGAAGATAGCTATGCGTTTTAGCCCAATGTTCTGCTTGATGCACTAAAGAGGATGCAATTAAATGCGGAAAATGGGATACGACACCGGTCATCTCGTCATGCTCTTCAGCATTTAACGTAATAAATTTACTTTTGGTTGGAAGTAATATTTCTTTCAGCTCTTCTACCTCATTATTTGTACTATTGACAGTAGGTGTTAAAACATAGATTGCATTTTCAAATAAATGGGATTTAGCTGCTTCAATTCCTTTTTTATGTGAACCTGCCATTGGATGGCCGCCAATAAAGACGATCTTCTTATTTTTTAACTGATTTGCTGTATGGATAACTGATTGCTTGACTGATGAAACATCACTTATAATAACTCTATTTGGAAAAGGTACTTCATCTAGCTTTTGCAATAAAGCTATTGTTTCCGATATAGGTGCTGCTAGGATAATATAATCGGCATTGATGGCATCCATAGGGAATTCTGTTATTACTTCATGAACAATATTGTTTTGCTTGGCATATTCTAGAGTGGCTGTATTGATGTCGTAACCAATAATATGATGATCAGCTACCCTAGCCAATCCTTTTGCTATGGATGCTCCGATCAGGCCAAGACCTGCTATAACTATTCTTCGTTTCACATTATGTCTCCTCATTGTTATAAGTTAAAAGTAGTTGCTGTAACTGTTCCATATCCTTTTCTAACCCTAATGTTAAGCGAATCGTATTAGGGATACCTAATAGCTCGCCTGGTCTTACAATAAATCCATGCTTTATTAAATACTCAAATAAATCTATTCCACTCTTAGGTGTGCAAACGAGCAGAAAATTGGTTTCCGATGGATAATATTCCCAACCAATTTGATCCAAAAAGTATTGAAAGGATCGCTTAACACGATTGTTATTCGATATCGTTTGATTTAAAAATTCACCATCTTTCCATGCAATTAATGCTAATTTCTGGGCAATGGAAGTTGTATTAAAAGGGCCTCGAACGACATTTAATTTAGTGATAATTTGCTCAGCTGCTAAGCCATAGCCAATCCGTAGTCCAGCGAGCCCATATGCCTTTGAAAACGTACGTAAAATAATTAAGTTCTTAAAATTGGGCAGTTGTTTTATACTTTCTAAGTCTCTTACTGGATCTAAATATTCATAATATGCCTCATCGAGAACTACAAGCACATGCTCAGGGCACCTTGTTATAAAATCATAAAAGTCTTGTTTTGCCATTGCATTACCTGTGGGATTATTTGGTGAACAAAGCCAAACAACCTGTGTATCATCATCGACAGCAGCAAGTATTGATGCTAAGTCAAGATAGCCACCTTTTGTTGGAATTTCTTTTATTTCCGCCCCTTCAATCACGGCATTATGCTTGTACTGTGGAAAAGTTGGCTTAGGCATAACCGTATTTACTCCCGGATATAAAAACGCGCGACAAATCATTTGAACAATCTCTTCAGAACCACTTCCAAAAACAATCTCAGATTCTTCCACCTTTAACTTTAGAGCAAGAGCAGTGCGTAATTCAGCAGTGTAACCGTCTGGGTACATATCGAAGCCTAGTCTATGTTCCAATAGAAATGCATCGATTTTACTCGAATAACCATACGGATTTTCATTGGATGATAGTTTTACAATTCGATCTATTCCGTATTGATCTTTGATATCCTGTATCTGTTTACCTTGTTGATATGGTTCTAATAACTCAAGTGCCGCTTTACCTTTCATTCTTTTACTCTCCTACCTTTTCTGTTAAATCTGGACGTAAGTTGACTGCTTGATTGTGAAATACATGATCAATTTTATGTTGTGGTGTATCGGTATTTACAACCATCATGATACGTATACAAAGCTTTAAACTATTTGGAACATCAATCTCTGTCATGCACATAACTGGTACATAAGTCCATCCAGTTAATTTTCTTAGTGCTTTTGCAGGAAACGTAGCAGTTATATCCTTTGTTACAGAGATAAAAACATGAGATACCTCTGAGGGATCGATCCCGTTTTTGCTAACCATTTCCTCTATTAATATTTTTGTGTTTTCAATAATAACAGTCGCCTCATTTTTTGGAACCGTTGTCGCCCCTCTAACTCCTCTTGTCACTTAGCCACCAGCTTTCCTACAAAAGATTTTAAATAATGCTCCACTTGCTGATCCGTTACTTCTTTTACAATTGGTTTTCCTATTTCTTCAAGAAGTATCATCTGAATCATGTTTTTCACGTTCTTTTTATCTTTTTTCATTTTCGTAATAATTGATTGCATATCCTCATACTGAAAGTTCAGTGGGTAATTATTTTGTTGTAGCCATTGGAAAAGTGCTTGATACGGTAGATTGCTTGAAAATAGATCTTCACTTACATGTAGCGAAAATAATAGACCGATTGCAACAGCTTCACCATGTGCTAGCGAGCCATAGCCTAATTCAGCTTCAATGGCATGACCAAGCGTATGACCTAAGTTTAAAAATTTGCGAATGCCTGACTCCTTTTCATCGGACTCTACAATCCTAGCCTTTATTTGTATACCTATGCGCAAATGCTCTTGAAGTTCCTCTGAAGATAATGCAAGCAAATTCGTTTTTAAAAAAGAACGAAAAGTGAACTCATCAGAGATCAATGCTTCTTTTATTAACTCTGCATAACCAGAGCGTATCTCTTTTTGATTTAATGTCCGCAATGTTTCCACATCATAGATAACACTTTTAGGAGGGTAAAAGCTGCCAATCAGATTCTTCCCCATTTGATGGTTAATAGCTACTTTTCCACCTACACTACTATCATGAGCCAAGATAGTAGTTGGTATTTGTACAAAATCAATACCACGCATGAATGTAGAAGCTACAAATCCAGTCAAATCTCCAATGACTCCTCCGCCTAAGGCAATCATTAATGACTCCCGATCAAGACCATACCTTATCGCTTCTGTTTGAAGTTGATAAAAATACTCGATACTTTTTGTTTTTTCACCTGACGGAATGATCGAATGAAACACATTCTCCGTGGAAAGTCCGCTTAGAACATCCCTTAAATACAATTTACCCACTTGCTCATCCGTAACAATTAATATGGAAGTATAATCTTTTTTAAGAAAAGATTGTACTTCATAACGAATACCTTCACCTATAATAATAGGGTAGTCATGCGAGCTAGAATGGACGATGATTTCATCTGTTTCCATACTAAAAGCACCTGATTTCTTCTCGATACGCTTCAACAGCTTGTTGTAACTGTGGAAATTGATCGCTTGAGAATTGTTCTGTAAGAGCCTTTGCTAATTCAAAAGCTACAACATGTTCCATAACAACCGCTGCCGCAGGTACAGCACATGCGTCTGAGCGTTCGACAGTTGCTTTGAATGGCTCTTTTGTTTCAATATCGACACTTGTTAATGGTCGCTTCATTAAAGTTGGAATAGGCTTCATAACACCTTTAACAATTATTGGCATGCCGGTTGTCATACCACCTTCAAAGCCGCCAAGTCGATTTGTCTTTCGATAATATCCTTTGTCTTGATCCCAAGCTATTTCGTCATGCACATCACTACCATTTCGCTTCGCTGCTTCAAAACCGATTCCAAATTCCACACCTTTAAATGCATTAATACTAACAACACTTCCTGCAATTCTGCTATCTAATTTACGATCATAATGAACATATGAACCAATCCCAGCAGGCATCCCTTCGACATATACCTCAACAACTCCACCAATAGAGTCTCCTTCTTGTTTTGCTACATCAATAGCATGCATCATATTCTCTTCAACCTGTTTATCTAATACTCTTACAGGGGAATCTTCAGAGATCTGTTGTCGTTCTTTTGCAGTATAATTCGCTTGCTCCACTGCTTCAATACCGGCTATTTCTTTCACATAACCTGCAATTTCTATACCAAGATGCTTTAACAGCGTTTTAGCTACGGCTCCTGCCGCAACACGTGCTGCAGTTTCACGAGCTGAGGAACGCTCTAAAATGTTTCGAATATCCCTATGTCCATATTTTAAAGCACCATTTAAATCTGCATGACCAGGTCTTGGTCGTGTAACCACTCTTCTGATTTTTGTATCAGCTTCGATTGGGTCTTCTCCCATAATGTCTATCCAATGTTTATAATCATCATTATGTATAACGAGTGATAAAGGGGAACCAAGTGTATATCCATGTCTTACACCACTTGTAATTTCCACAAGATCTTTCTCGATTTGCATTCGTTTACCTCTACCATATCCCTTTTGTCTTCTTAAAAGGGAGCTGTTTATATCATCTTTTAACAGTGGCATTTGGGCGGGTACGCCTTCTATAATGGTCGTTAGCTGTTTTCCATGCGATTCTCCTGCAGTTAAATAGCGCACATTACATTCTCCTTTATGAATTTTTCTAATTACTATATCATAACTTATTGTGTTTTTGGAAATAAATTTGAGAAAAAGCATAAAATATCTAAGAAAGAATGAAAAATAAACTCTTATCAAATCGATAAGAGTTTATCTTCGTCCTTTTTTTGGTAAAAAAAGGTATCCAATAATTGCAGATCATAATTATCAGGACTAAATATCTGCTCTGTACTTCCTACGAACAAAACACCGTTATTCGTTAAAGCTCTACTAAAATTACGATAAATCATTTCTTTCGCCTGGTCGGTAAAATAGATCAGTACGTTTCTACAAATAATTAAATCTACATTTGCTGGATACCTATCTGCTAATAAATTATGTTTTTCAAAAGTAATCGAATTTTTTAATTCATCTTTTACATAGTACAAGCCGTGTTCTTGCGTGAAATATTTATTTACAAGCCCTGATGGTAATTCTTTAAGTGCTTGTTCTTGATATACAGCTTGTTTTGCTTTTCCTAATACAGCATTGTCGATATCAGTAGCAATGATTCGATAGTTTATACTTGGAAAGTACTCCTTAAGCATGATGGCAACACTATATGGTTCTTCTCCTGTTGAACAAGCAGCACTCCAAATCGTGAGGGAATTCCTTTCCAAAAGCTGAGGAATAATGGAGGTTTTTAATACCTCCCACCTCTTTGGATTTCGATAGAACTCCGAAACATTAATCGTTATACGATCTAGTAGTTCCTCTAATAGATGTTCATCATTTCGCATCGCCGTAAAGTATTTTGAAAAGCTCGAATATCCTCGTTTATTTCTTAATGAGGTTAGCCTTCTCTTCATTTGTGTTTCTTTATATAAATTCAAGTCAATGCCTGCCATGTTTTTTACGTTGGCAATAAACTCCTTATAGTCTTGTTCCACCTTCTCCCGCCTCTTTCACCTAATTAAGAATCATATAATAAAACCTCCGTCTGTAACGGAGGTAATGGTGTGTCATTAGTATACCCAGTCACTATCCTGTTTTGTATAGGAAGTAAGCTCTTTCTTTTCAAAAAATAGTCCGAGTTCTCGTTCTGCACTTTCCGGAGAATCTGAACCGTGAATGACATTTTTACCTACTGTCATACCATAGTCACCACGAATCGTTCCAGGAGCTGCGTCCACAGGATTGGTTTTACCCATCATCTCACGAGCGATTGCGATTACATTTTCACCTTCCCAAGCCATGGCAAAGACTGGGCCGGAAGTAATGAAATCTACTAATTCTCCAAAAAATGGCCGCTCTTTGTGTTCACCATAATGTTGTTCAGCCAACTCATTTGGTATAACCATTAATTTTGCACCCACTAATTTAAACCCTTTTGATTCAAAGCGATTTACAATTTCTCCAACTAAATTACGTTGAACACCATCCGGTTTAACCATTAAAAATGTTTTTTCCATGCTACACACCTCATCAATTATGTATTTTGTATTTGTCTAACCGATAAAATTCTATCAAAATTATGTAAAAATTACAACGGGACAAGGTGATTATGATCGTCGCTTCCCAATATATTTTCCAATATCCATCAACGTATTTTTTGATCTGCTATCCGGAAGCTCGCTAAGTTTTTGCAAGGCTTTATTTAAATAACGGTTGCTTAATGCATAAGACTCCTCAATTGCATCTGAATTTCGGACATCTTGAACAATTTCTTGAATCTTTTCCTCATTAATCGCCTCTGAATGATTAAATAAATGCTCTATTTTTTCATGAAATGTTTTATTTTTCATCGCTAAAAACACTGGTAATGTTAGATTTCCTTGTAAAAGATCATTTCCAGCTGGTTTCCCTAGTTGTTTTGGTGATGCTGTAAAATCAAGAATATCATCAATGATTTGATAAGACATCCCAATATTATAACCATATTGATAGAGGCGATGTGCATCTCTCTCATTAACACCTGAAGCTATCGCTCCCATTTTACAGCTGGTAGCAATTAATAATGCCGTTTTCCTTTTAATCCTCCGTAAATAATTACGTAAGTCTTGATTCAAGTTAAACTTGTCTCGAATTTGTTCTATTTCTCCCCTGCACACCTCTACAATTGTCTTGGATAAAAGTTGGTGAATTTTTGGATCCCGTAGCATAGTTATCTCTTCTAGTGCTCGAGCTAGAATATAATCTCCCGTGTACATGGCAACACGATTACCATATAGCTGTCTAATCGTTGGTTTTCCACGACGAATTTCTGCATCATCAATAACATCATCATGGACTAACGTTGCCATATGAATGAGTTCTAAAGAAACTGCTACTGTCTTCAATTTTGTTAGATCATACGTACCTACTTGACCTGATAGTAAGACAAATACGGGGCGTATTCGTTTACCACCAGCTTTAAGCAATTCTGTTGATGCTTCGCGCAACACGGAGTGATCTGCTTGTATGACTTGATTTATGGTTGCTTCTATATCTTCTAAATCTTTTCTTAAATATCCATAAGCTTTAGCTAATTTCATGTATGTCACCTTTTTTACTTATTCAACAGTTATCATTTGAAAGCCATATGCATTGCCGCTACACCACCAGTATAACTTTTAACCTGTACTTCAGAAAATCCCGCAGCTAAGAACATTTGCTTTAATTTTTTCTTTCCAGGAAATTCCTTGGCAGACTCTTGTAGCCATGCATACTCCTTATAGCTTTTTGCAAATAGCTTACCAATCAATGGCATCATATAACTAAAATAAAAATAATATAATTGCCGATAAATAGGTATGGAAGGTTGGGAGGTTTCTAAACATACTGCTATACCGCCAGGCTTTAATACACGATACATTTCTTGTAAGACAGTCATGTAATTCTCCACATTTCGAAGTCCAAAGCCAATGGTCACATATTCAAAAGAATTGTCTTCAAATGGTAAGTCCATTGCATTTCCTTGCATAAAACGCAGCTGACTTATTTGTGCTTGCTGTTGTTTCTTCTCTTCGGCAACAGACAACATATTCTTACTAAAATCAAGCCCTAAAACTTCTCCAGTAGGACCAGTTTCTTGAGCAATAGCTAAGGACCAATCTCCCGTTCCACAACAAATGTCTAGAGCTTTAGATCCAGCTTCTACATTCATTCGCTTCATGACATCTTTTCGCCATGCTTTGTGACGTTGAAATGAAATAATCGAATTCATGGAATCATATTTGGAATAAACTTTTTCGAAAACGTGATGGACACGCTCTTCTTTTGATTGCTCTGACATACCTTTACCCCTTTTCCGCAATAGATGTCTTCGTATGAAACACCTCAGTCAATTGTTTTCTGATATGCACAGCTAGTTGCTGGTTACTTGTAAGATTTTTTACTTTCTGGTTAACATGACATATTTTCTTTTGCAAATACTTATCTAAATAACTTATAAGCAATGTTGAATCACTGTCACCATTAGCCCAATTTTTAATTAAAGAAGAAGACTTCCCGTTTTTTAACCGTTTTATATCTTCAACAATATTTCCTACAATTAACCAATCTTCCGCAAGTTGTTCCACTGTAGGAACCTGTAAATACGCTGCAATACGCACAATAAGTAAGGCGTCTATCCGTTTCGTTAATTTCATATATTCTTCGAACGATAAAGCTTCTTGGTAATATAGATCCATTTTATATTCATTGATTTCCTTAATTGCTGTTGCTAATTGATGGATTAAATCAAAATCATCGATTTCGGCTAAGAGCAAATAGTATAGTCCACTATAATAATCGCCAGCTAAAACACGTAATTGCTTTTGCAGTTTCACAGCTGGACTTTCATCCTGTTCTGTTATACTTGGAACAAGATCATGTGTATCTAAAGCTACTTGAACAAGCATTGTCGTTACAATATATCTTTCCTTCTGGTATTCGGATAGTGATGTAGCATTTATGATTTCGTTCAATAACCTTAATTTTTCTTCGTTGATGACGGGCTTGTTTATATATGTTTCTAAAAATGTGTGCTGTAACTCATCTTCTATGCGTGCTTTGAGTTTGTTTACGTCTAATCCAGATGTATTCAAAGAAATCACCTTAGCCCTTTCATCCATTCTCATCATGCTTTAGCTATTATAGCATAATTTATGTAGCATCGTTAATCAAGCATTCTGTTATAAAACGAACTATTCATTTTCAATTTGACCATGGCTTGTTTGAATTATTGCTTTACCGCGAACTTTTACAGCAGACGTATGTTCTGTAAATTGCGCAATCATTACCTCCCCTTTATCTAGCTTTTCAGAATGATGGAATCTTGTATCTGTACCACGTGTTAAACCAATCACATTAACACCGTCTTCTAATGCTTTTATTACAAAAAAATCTGATGTAACACTCGTTTTATCCATTATGCGTCCTCCTTAGTAATCTCTTAATAAATAATGAATTATATATGGGACAATGTCAATCAAGCAATTATCACTAAATAGACAAGAAAAAAAGGATACGCTAATGCGCATCCTTCGCCCTATGTAAAATATTATTTTACGCTATCTTTTAGGGCTTTTCCTGGTTTAAATGCAGGAACTTTACTTGCTGGAATTTCGATCTCTTCTCCTGTTTGAGGATTACGACCTTTACGAGCTGAACGCTCACGTACTTCAAAGTTACCAAATCCGATTAACTGTACTTTTTCACCTTTTTGTAGTGAATCCATGACAGAATCGAAAACTGCATCAACCGCTTTAGTTGCATCCTTTTTAGAAAGTTCGCTTTTTTCAGCTACAGCATTCACTAAGTCTGTTTTGTTCATGACATTCACCTCCTCCCATTAATCATCAATCGACATTGGAACAAAAATGAAACTATCATCATTTGTTCACCATTTTGCCAGTTTTTATACTTCATGTCACATGTTTCTTTAGTGACAAGGCTTATATTAACCGAGTTTGCAGCAAAATTCAACAGTTAGCACCCAATTTTTACTTATTTCTTTATGATTTAACTAGATTTTACAGTAAAATTGGTAATTAATACCAAAAAAATTAAAAACTGTTCTATTCATTGCCAGCAATACATTTCGGCTTTAATAAAGATATACGACACCTAATAGAAATATCCTGCTGTTGGAAAAAATTTTTTTTTAGAAATTGACGATTTTGCTAGAATAACTAATAACCAAGTGAAATAGAAGGTAGCATAAATTAGTCTATTTAAGTGAGATAATTATACCATCTGATGTAGCTTTGCTATTCTCATTAATCCAACCTATGAGGCAAAGAACACAAGCGCCAGATTATAAACTTAGCGACTGGAGCGAGTCAACGGAGAAAAAGGAATCACGGTGTGCTTGCGGAGCCGATGATGAGATTCGTGAAGTCGCATCGTTTCTGGGCGCTGGAGCTGGCTCAACATGCCCATATCTATCCATAGGTTCCAATTTCATAATTTCCTAAACCAATAAAAAAGCAGCCTTTGATCAGCTGCTACAGTATAATCGCTATAAGTCCACCTGAACCTTCGTTAATTATCCGTTCAAGTGTATCTTTTAATTTATATCTTGCATTTTCTGGCATTAGTGCTATTTTTGCTTGAATACCTTCCCTTACAATAGAGCTTAATGACCTTCCAAAAATATCTGATTCCCAAATGGATAAAGGGTCCTCCTCGAAATCCTGCATTAAATATCGAACGAGCTCTTCGCTTTGTTTCTCGGTCCCAATGATTGGGGAGAATTCCGATTCTACTTCTACTTTTATCATATGAATGGAGGGCGCTACTGCCTTTAGTCGCACTCCAAATCTAGACCCTTGTCTTATTATTTCCGGCTCATCCAGAATCATGTCTTCTAATGCAGGTGCAGCTATGCCATATCCAGTTTGCTTGACCATTTGTAAAGCTCCTGAAACCTGATCATATTCACGTTTGGCATGAGCGAAATCCTGCATCAGCTGCAAGAGGTGATCTTTTCCTCTAATTTCTTCACCAACAATTTCTTTTAATACTTCATCATACAAATGATCAGGAGCATGTAAGTCAATCTCTGCTACCCCTTCTCCCATTTCCATTCCAGCCAGACGAGCCTGATCAATATATTCGAATTCAGAAAATTCTCCAACAATATGATCTACATCTCGTAATCGTTTGATATTTTTAACTGTGTCTTGAATGGCGTCTTGATAATTTCTTCTTAACCAATGATCTTCATTAAGAACCATTACCCAGCTAGGTAAGTTAACATTAACTTCTAGGACCGGAAATTCATAAAGCGCCTCACGTAATACATTGTTAACATCATGCTCTGTCATTGATTCAATACTCATAGAAAGTACAGGAATATCATATTTATCCGATAGCTCTTGCCGTAACAGCTCTGTCTCCTGACTACTTGGTCTTTGAGAATTTACAACCATGATGAACGGTTTTCCAACTTCCTTTAACTCATCAACTACTCTAGCTTCTGCATCAACATAATCATTTCGTTCTATTTCACCAAATGATCCATCGGAGGTTACAACTACACCGATTGTTGAGTGCTCCTGAATAACCTTACGCGTGCCAATCTCAGCCGCATCATGAAAAGGAATAGGTTCTTCATACCAAGGTGTATGAATCATTCTCGGACCGTTCTCGTCCTCAAATCCTTTCGCTCCTTCAACCGCATATCCGACACAATCGACTAGGCGCACATTGACATCAAGCCCCTCATCCACATTGACTGATACTGCTTGATTGGGAACAAATTTTGGTTCTGTTGTCATGATGGTTTTCCCAGCTGCACTCTGCGGTAATTCATCATGCGCCCGAGCCCTTTCACTCTCTTCTTCAATGTTAGGCAGGACTACCAACTCCATAAATTTCTTAATAAAGGTGGATTTTCCTGTACGGACTGCTCCTACAATTCCAAGATAAATATCTCCATTCGTCCGTTTCGAAATATCTTTAAAAATATCAACTCTTTCCAAAAGATCCCCTCCCGATCTCCGTTCTTTTTCATTACGAACAAACTACGAATAATTGACATTACAAGTCTATGATGTTGTCCTATCAAAATATGCCTTAAATATGTGCAAAAGATTAAAAAACATAAACGTTCAACCTGTTCGTAAAAGAAAAGACAAATAAACCCTTGAAACAATATATGTTACAAGGGTTTTAATATGATATATTTTTATTTATTTTCAAGTTGAAATACTGGTTCACCATTTTTTATTGTATAAGGGAACGAATATACAGGTACAAACGGCGTGTTATCAGCTAGTATATACCTTATATCATCACCAGGTTTAAAACCATGCTCATACTTATTTAATGCATTATTTAAGTCTATTCGATAGTCAACATAGAGATTACCCTCTACATCCATGATGATTGGTATATGCTGATTAGAATATGGACTAACAACCGTTGGCGACTTATCTAAACCTAGTTTTTCATAATCAATAGAATACACGCCTTCTTCGATTTCTTCACCAAACGGCGGATAAATATGTTCATTTCGGTATATATCTAACTTAACATTTATACTTCGTATTGCTTCAGTAACTTGTAAATCAATTAACTTCACACGTGGGTTATTATCAGGTGTAATTAGTGTATACTGATATATCCCACCATTTTCATACGCATTACCAGGAATTTCAGTTAAAATATTTTCTTCCTTTAACTTTGAAAAATCAACTAAGTATTTTTCGAAAATTGGTGTATCACTACCCTTTGTTCTTATTGGAACCAATCCCTGTGTCTTCTCCTTAAACTGATCGACCGCTGATTGAACCGTTTCCAATTGATCTTGATTTGGCGCTTGATTTTTGGATAGCTGATTCTGCGGGTATAAACACCCAGTAAGTAGGATGGTAACTACTAACACGATTAACATCTTTCCATATGTATACTTCACTATAAAGCCTCCTTGCCTTACACTGTAGGACCGCTAAAAACAATGTAAAAGATAATTAAGCCACCGGTAATTAATGATAAATAGGCAAAAATTGCAACTATTCCGGCCAAAACACCTTTTAGCTTATATCGAGATAACAGAATAAGACCAATTGCTACTAGCAGTAATACCATACCTGCAAATGAAATATACATTTTTAGCATTGATTCCGACATGACACCACTCCTATACAAACAAACTGAACAATATCATTGCAACACGTATTATAACACAAAGACATATACACTCGTCCAAAAAATACGTATTCAAAATATTTCGTCGATGCTACAGACATTTTCATTTGTAGCATAAAAATCCGAGATGAAGGGGGCTACTCCATCTCGGTTTGACTAAATAATTATCCACAGCAACTCTATCCATGAATGCTTGTGCGATTTATTTTATGCGAGTATACGGCTGAATGTATCCTCACTTGCCCAAGTACGCTTATTTTTTAAATAATTGGTTTAACGAATTCATATCCATTGGTACATCATTTTTGACAATAGACTGTACAATTTTATCTTCTTTTTCCTTTGATATAGGCTTATTAGCTAATTTACTTAAATGACGAACTAGCTTTCTAACTGTTTTCTCGTCTTTAAAATTAGCATGTTTAACCGAATCAGCAACTTTGTATACGTCATCAGGATTAATATTTGCCTTTTGCTGTATTTTGTCAAAAAGACCTTTTTGGAAATTATTCACGTACTCGCCTCCCTGCTAAGTTAACTCAACACATTATATGCAGGAAGGAGTTTACGTGTTATCAGGAATACCTCTCCATTAATAATTTAGCTAGATCGTCCATTTCCTCTCTTTTCGTTCGATTCATAAGCTGCTCTACAATGTCCTTCGGATCCTTCTCTTCAAATAAAACTTGATAAATTCCCTTCGTAATTGGCATCTCTACCTGTTGTTCTTCAGCAAATTGATATGCAGCTTTCACCGTACGAACTCCTTCAACTACCATGCCCATCTGTTCAAGCACATCATCTAATTTATGTCCTTTACCTAACAGGTTGCCTGCTCGCCAATTACGGCTATGAACACTAGTACAGGTAACAATTAAATCGCCAACCCCTGGTAATCCTAAAAAGCTTAACGGATTTGCTCCCAGTGAGGTCCCCAATCTCGCAATTTCTGCTAACCCTCTTGTAATTAATGCTGCCTTCGCGTTATCTCCATAGCCTAAACCATCAGAAATACCTGCACCAAGTGCAATAATATTTTTTAGAGCACCACCTAATTCAATCCCTAAAATATCTGGGCTGGTATAGACGCGAAATGATTCATTAATAAACAAATCTTGCGCAACCTTAGCTTTATCCATCTGAACCGAAGAAACTGTAACAGTTGTTGGTTGACGTAAAGCAACCTCCTCAGCGTGGCTAGGGCCAGATAATACAACAATATCTTCTTCCTTATAATTTACTAGCTCCTCAGCAATCATTTGTGATACACGTTTTAACGTCACCGGCTCAATTCCCTTTGACGCATGGATGATTGTTACATCATGATTATGATTAAGCACATCATTCAATGACTTACAAACTTCTCGAATTGCCTTGGTTGGTACTACTATAACAACCGCTGTAACGCTATCCATGGCTTCAGTTAATATATCATATGCCTTAATATTGCTTGGAATTTCAACATCTAAATATTTGTCGTTTCTTCTTGTTTCATTGATTATAGCAGCTTGGTCTTTTCGATGCGTCCATAAGTTTACCTCATGTCCATTATCAGCTAATACAATACTTAAAGCTGTTCCCCAGCTTCCAGCTCCCAATACAGCAATCTTCGTCACAAACTTCTCCTCCTCTATTGTCTTCTTCTCGCAAATAACTTAATTGGTGTTCCAACAAATCCAAATGCTTCTCTAATTTTATTTTCTAGAAATCGTTCATATGAGAAATGCATGAGTTCTGGATCATTCACAAATACAACAAAGCTAGGTGGTTTTACAGCCACCTGTGTAGTATATAAAACTTTTAATCGTTTCCCTTTTAAAGTTGGTGTAGGATTCATTGCAATTGCGTCCATAATCACATCGTTTAGCACATTTGTCGGGATCCGCTTCGCGTGATTCTCACTAGCCAATTTAATCGCAGGAATAAGCGTATGTAGACGTTTTTTTGTCATTGCGGATAAAAATACAATTGGTGCGTAATCCAAATATTGAAAATGAGCCCGTACGTTTGCTTCAAATTCTTTCATGGATTTTTCGTTTGCCTCAACCGTGTCCCATTTATTAACAACAATTACGATAGCACGTCCCGCCTCATGAGCATAGCCGGCAATTTTTTTGTCCTGTTCTCTGATCCCTGTTTCAGCATCAATTAAAACCAATACAACATCAGATCTTTCAATGGCTTTCAATGCCCGCAAAACACTGTACTTTTCTGTAGTTTCATAAACTTTCCCACGTTTTCGCATACCGGCAGTGTCAATAATTACAAAGTCTTGGTCATCCTTATGGAGCTTCGTATCAATGGCATCTCTCGTCGTACCCTCTATCTCACTAACAATAACCCTTTCTTCATTTACTAACGCGTTTACTAATGACGATTTTCCAACATTTGGTCTTCCAATCAAACTAAAATATATTGTGTCCTCGTCCTCATCGATATCTTCCCTTTCAGGAAAGTAGTCAACAACTGCATCTAATAAATCACCTAATCCCAGACCATGTGAACCAGAGATAGGATAAGGCTCGCCAAATCCAAGCGAATAGTATTCATAAATTGATTCACGCATCTCAGGGTTGTCAATTTTATTTACCGCAAGTACAACTGGTTTATTTGATTTATATAATAATTTAGCTACCTCTTCATCTGCACCAGTTATACCTTCTCGTCCATTTACAAGAAATATAATGACGTCTGCTTCATCAATTGCAATTTCAGCTTGCTGACGCATCTGAACAAGTAGCGGTTCATCTCCCATTTCAATACCACCAGTATCAATGATGTTAAAGGTAGTTGCTAACCATTCAACTTGTGCATAAATTCGATCTCTTGTTACTCCAGGAATATCTTCTACGATGGATATCCTTTCGCCAACTAATCTATTAAAAATAGTTGATTTTCCAACATTTGGTCTTCCTACAATTGCTACAACAGATTTCCTCATGAAAGGAACATCCTTTCTCTTTACGTTCAATTTTAATGTTATACCATTTTTTATTGTCCAAATAAGCGATATTGTCGTATCGATAATTATATATTGCAATCATTGAAATAGTTATTTCTATATTTATCGTCACTGCTCTATGACTTTTGAACAATTTCTATAATAGCAAAAGTAGTACATATTAACAATGAAATTCAAAATCGTTAATGCCTGACGATAATAAATAACTCTTCACTTAGCTCATGGGCAATTCCATCGGTGATTGCTTCTAGATTAGCAGCTGTATCCTCAGCTTCCTTTCTATTCTTACAGATGAAAATAGGAGCACCACCATCAATAGCTGATCTATTCGTAGTAATAACAGCCAAAATCGCCTTTTCAATTTGCATTTATGAATTTCCTCCCTTTTTCACCGAACCTGATTCTGAAGGCATGCGAATTGCATTCTCTAATACTGGTACTGCTCCAATGACCTTAATTGCCTTATCAACCTCACGAATTTGTGGCAAAATGAATACGCCTATTCGACCATCATCTAAATCCCTTTTAATCAAAGGTGTAAGTGCTGGTGTACCGGAATCACGGAAAACGCCAAGGGTTACAGATACATCATGTAATATTGCTTGTCGTTGCCCTAGATTTGCAATTGTCGTAATGACATTCATATTCTTAGGGGTTAAGACAAACCCCATACCATACTTCAATATTTCTTCCTGTCTTTCTGGAAGCCCGATATTCATAATATAAATGTTATCGACATAGAGACCGGCCCCTTCAAAATGGAGTTGATGATGTTTTATGTCGACAATATCCTTTATCGTCGATCCACTCATTAATATTCTGCTTATTATTAAACAAGCAATTGCTGCAATCATTGCATAGTACACGTTCCATACAAGAAAAACAAGTGTGCTTATAAAGGAAGTGATAATAACTAAGTAATTTCTACTTTCGAATGATATAGCTATCCCTTCAATATATGTTTTTCCTCTTGGTACTAATTCAAAACTATCTACTTCGGTTAAGGTATTCCGCTCCATATTTCTTACTTCTCTAAACTGGGTTGCTGCAACAGTTAAAAATGTAACTGCAGTAAATTCCAACTCCATGATTGCCGGAATAGCTACCGACCCTAATGCAGCTGCAATAAAGCCCAATGATACATGAATTACCTTTCCATGAAGATATGTAGGGTATTGACGATAATCGGTACGTAACATTAGTATTCTTGCTACAGTTCCTATGATGACACCAAATAGAATTGGTAACGTATATTCATTCATTCTGACACCTCATGCATGCTTTGATTTATCCCGCATATAACTGGCAGTAATTACCCCTACTTCAAGCAATAGAGTGAAACCAATATTGGTAAAAGGGGATTGAACTGTGAGTAAATGTCCGATGGGTTTAAGGGCCTCTAGGTCATACCCTTGTGGTACTAACAATCAATGGGGATAAACAAAACCCTCACTGATTGAAGTTTTACTTTATGACGAAATAATTTACTTCTTCCTTTTTGTAGTATGTCTAAAATTGTTTTTATTACTATGACAAATAGGAGAATATCAAAAAATTGAATGTCGCCAATTTTTTCTAGAAAACCATATGTGGGATAAAATAATAAGCCGCTGTGCACAATTACCGCTTGCTATTAGCATCATAGCTATTTTCAAATAGTGGTATAGAACAAAAGAGCAACCGTCCGATTAGAATCGTATCGACTGGAGCGAGCCAACGGATATAAAAGAATCACGATGAGCTTGCGGCCGATGATGACCTAGATTAGGGCGATTCGTGAAGTCGCATCGTTTCTATTTCCTAGACTACAAAAAAGGTTCTTTCTAAATTAAAGAAAGAACCTTTTTAAACAGCATCTCTATTTATTTGTATTTATTTAATTTATCACCAATAAAGTCTCCTAGTTGAAATCCAGACTGATCTTCATCCTTTTCATATTGCTTATATTCTTTTGCTTCTTGCTCTTGCTCAAGTTCTCTTATACTTAAAGAAATACGCTCTTCTTTTTCATTAACATCGAGTACTTTCACTTTCACGTTCTGACCAACTTCTAATACTTCCTGTGGTGTTCCGATATGACGGGTAGCAATTTGCGAAATGTGAACAAGCCCTTCTACACCAGATTCTATCTCTACAAATGCTCCAAAATTAACTAATCTTTTAACAACGCCTTCTACAATAGCTCCTCTTGAAATACGTTCCTCAATACCTGACCACGGACCTGGAAGTACCTTTTTACGAGATAGTGAAATACGTTCGCTATCTCTATCAACAGATAATACTTCTACTTTAATTTTATCTCCTTCTTTCACCACTTCCGAAGCATGATCAACATGCTCATGGGCAAGTTGAGATATATGAACAAGACCATCAACGCCACCAATATCAACAAATACACCAAAATTAGTTAAACGCTGTACCGTACCCTCGATTACTTGTCCAGATTCCAGTGATTGAAGTAATGATTTTTTCTTCTCTTCTAGCTCTGCTTCCTCGACAGCGCGATGAGATAAAATAACTCGATTTTGCTCTCGAACTAGATCAACAATTTTTACAGTAAGGGTCTTATCTTTATAATCACTAAAGTCTTCTACGTAGTGTGTTTCGACTAGGGAAGCAGGTATAAATCCACGTAACCCTACGTCTACAACTAAACCACCATTAACAATTTCTTTTACCTCTGTTTCAAAAACTTCATTATTTTCATATTTTTGTTGTAAGTCTTCCCATGCTTTATCTGCATCAATTGCTTTTTTAGATAAAATTACATCCTCTTCATCTATTTTTTTAACCTTTAGTGTTAGCGTGTCTCCTTCAGTTACAACATCGCTAGCTTTTTCAATATGAAGATTAGATAGTTCCCCAATTGGCAATATCCCTTCGGCTTTGTATCCGATATCAACAAGAACCTGTTTTTCATCTACTTTAACAACCGTTCCTGTTAGTGTATCTCCTACATTAACATTTGATACTTCATTTTTTGCTTCACTCATATCCATAGCCCTCCTAAATACAATTCGAAACAGAATAACTTATCTTTATTTTTGTTATTCACGTTTCCGTCATTCACCCTAAAACTAATAGAATAATACCAAAAAAAATCCCTTTTTTATAACTTCTAATAATTATAATTATTTGTCAAGTAAAGTAGTTTTAATTATTTTTTTCAATTAGTATGCTTATTTCTTCCATAATTGCATTGGCAGCTTCTTGTGCAGAAGCCTTTTTGATTCGTAATTCTTCCATTCGAACAGGCTCTCCGTATATAACCTGTAATTTGTGAAACGGTTTATATGTGCCCACAATCGCACAGGGAACAATAACTGCCTTAGATCGTAGGGCAAAAAAACCAGCCCCAGCCAGCGGTTCTCCTAGTTTACCCGTCTTACTTCTCGTCCCCTCTGGAAATAATCCAAGTGTACGCCCTTTAGAAAGTATTCCTAACCCTTTGCGAAGCGCATTGCGATCACTCATACCTCTTCGAACTGGAAAAGCTTGGATGCCTAATAATAATTTCCCTAAAAATGGTTTTTCAAACAATTCCTCTTTCGCCATAAAATGAATATCTCTAGGAGAAGTTATTCCAACAACAGGAGGATCTAGGTTGGAAATGTGATTAGAGCATATTATAACTGGACCTTCCTTTGGCACATTTTCTTTACCAGTAACCTTGATTCGATATAGAGGATAAAATATAAGCGCAACAACAAATTTAGCGAATTTATATAACATGAAAGTTTCCCTCTATTTCGTATGTTTTATTTTTTTGGCTTGCTCGAGTATTTGCTGTGCTACCTCGTTTATGGTAAGTGATGTTGTATCAATTTCAAGAGCATCCTCTGCTTTAACTAAAGGTGATGCTTCCCGTTTAGAATCAATTTGATCTCTTTGCTCAATTTCTTTTTTCAATTCTGCTAAATCAGAAGCTATTCCATTTTTTATATTTTCTTCATGCCTTCTTTTTGCTCTTTCTTCAACAGTAGCTACTAAAAATATTTTAACTTCAGCATCTGGAAGTACATGAGTCCCAATATCGCGACCATCCATAACCACATCTCTTTTAGCGGCCAAGGCTTGCTGACGATTAACCATTTCACTTCGGATCTTCGGATGTTTAGCAACATAAGAAACCGTATTAGTGACTTCAAGTGAACGAATTGCTCCTGTTACATCCTGATTGTCAATAAATACCTTTTGTCCCTCTATGGTTTGCTTTAATTCAATAGTTGTTTTTAGTAGTAGTGCCGTTAGAGCTTCTTCATCGTTTACATCTACTGAATGGTTCATTGCTTGTAATGTTAAAGCGCGATACATTGCTCCCGTGTCTATATAAATACAAGCAAGTTCCTTAGCTACCATTTTTGCTACCGTACTCTTTCCTGCTGCAGCAGGTCCATCAATTGCTATTGTTAATGTATCCTTTTTCATGAAATGACTGTCATTCCTCTCATAACGATAAGTTCTATTAAAATAGGTTGAAAAAACTTGGCTAATGCCAAGTTTAAGAAAACAAACCTATTTATTATAATAACATACCCCACAAATATAGGTCTATTTCAAAACGGGGTTAACATGCTGTTATTATTCTAACGACATTTCTTTTTTTCTAGCCTCTCGCTGTTTTTCAAAACAATAACGGATAATATTTTGTTGCTCACTCGTAGACAGTGTCAAAAATTTTAACGCTGCTATTTTTATACCATGTTTTTTTTCCTGTTGAAAAGAAATAAATTCTACAATCGATCGCACATAATAATACGTACCATTTGAGAAAGGGAGCGTAAGCCAAACCTCCGCCTGACATCCAACTATTTTTATATGTTTTGGAATAATAATAGAAATTCCCCCTGCACTTAAATCAGAAGTAATCGTCGTAAATGGTTGACTGTTACTATCGATCATATGCACCGCTACATCAATTGCTGTATTAACTCTAACAAAGGTTCGTCGTTGAATTCGCTTCATATTTTCGTCAGGTAACGCAATTGCCATAGCAGGCACATTAAGCTTTACTCTTGCTATAATTTCTGAATTAAAGTGATAGATAATATCTTCTTCATCACTATAAGTTACCGATAACAACGTACCTTTTACGAATAATGTCGACTTCTGCGTTTTCATATGAACTGGATAGTCAATAAACAAATAGTTTTCGTTTTTTTCAATTACTTTACATCGGTATTTTTCTTTTTCTGTATTCCCAGCTATGGCTATTTCAATATTCAATACCGTACCAATTTTCATATTAACTCACCCTATTTCACTATAATGAACCTTTATACCTATTATTACAGAAAAATCCGAAAAGAGGAAGACAATTTTGTCCTCCTCCTACATACTACTTGCATAGTTTATTTCCGAACCACTCAATTTCTCTACTCTTTCTTCTTTTCCATCCATAGCATTAATAAATATTCGGTACGTTTCGTTTCCTAATATACCAAGAAATTCATAGGTTAAGACTTCTTCACCAAGATCATTATCAATTACGGCTAGAAATTCTTCCTGGATATCGACATTAGGATTAACCATCTCTTTTGCTTCTTCTTCACTGAGCTCTGGCGTTGGTTTTTCTCTCTCTGTATGGTTCATAAAGTAATCATTTGCTGTTAATCCAAGAATATCACCGTTATCTAACGCCACTTTAACTTCCATCGCATCGGAATAATAACGGACCCCATCTTCACTGTATAGGAAAGAGAATGCACCAATATTATCAAATTGCGTACTTTGAAATACAGTCATATTTTCAAAGTCAAATTGCTCTAAATATTTTTGCGCTTTTTTCATGCCTTGATTCAAGCTAATTTGTTTATCATTTACCGGTCTATCTACCAACAGCGTAATTGGATGTCCGCCTTTTTGCGAGAGATCCATATAGGCATTTTTCTTATCATTACGGTAGGAGATGCTGTAAACTGGGACATCTGCGCCTTTTCCGCTCTTTGTTATATTTATTTTTTCATTATTTTTTACGTTAAATAATGATTTAGCTTTTGCCAATGCTTCATCTTCACTTATTTCTTCTCCAGTTAGAAACTTATACTCATGTTTTTTGACGGAGGTATTTGAGATAGAAGCACCACCATTACCCTCTGAAAATCCTTCTACCGTTTTTTCCACAGTCTTAAACCCATCAATAATCGTGTTATCCATCTGTTCATCTTCATTCGCCATTGCTAACTGAACATCCATCCAGCGTAAATTATTTTTTAAAGCTACATGTTGAACTTGCCTTAATTCGTCTTTAATCTCACCTGACTGCTTGTATAAACTTTCTAATGATTTGGTCTCCTTATCTGACAACGGATCAGTCTCTAAATTCCTAACCGCTGTACGATAGGTAAAGTCGCCAATCTCTGAAAGAAATTCTTCCGTTTTATTAAACGGTAGTAATCCTAGCGGTAATTGACCGACATCAGAGAGTGCCTCTGATGTTATACGCCATATTTCTACGAGCTGTGGCGATAATCGTTGATCTGAATTCATAGCTAATGCAGAGCCAATTTTATCATTCAGTAGATCTACGTGATAGGTGAGCTCATGAAAGGCTCGTTGATACGTATTTTCAGCTTGGATAAGAATTGCGTTTTTTTCCTGATGTTCTTGGTAGCCCCAGAAAGCTGTACCTGCAATCCCAATTGCTAAGACAGCGATTAGTATCCAGCGAAACATAATAAACACCCTTTCTATTTACAAAATATATGTTTTCCTATTTTCTTGATTTGTGGTCGTGACCATATCCACGCCGATGTTGCTGTATCTGGATTAAAATAATACTGTGCATTCCCTGATGGATCCCAGCCGTTTATCGCATCTAGCACTGCTTTCCTTGCAGTTTCATTTGGTGTTAACCAAATTTGTCCATCTGCAACAGCAGTAAAGGCTCGAGGCTCAAAAATTACACCAGAAACATTATTAGGGAAAGTAGGACTTTCAACCCTATTCAAAATTACTGCTGCCACTGCAACTTGTCCGACATATGGTTCCCCTCTTGCTTCACCATAAACAGCATTTGCCATTAATTGAATATCATTTTGTGAATATCCCTGCGGCACATTAACAGCTGTATTGCTATCGGCTTGATTACCACCAGTAGCACCTCCACCAGTATCCTGGTTTTTATCTGTTCCACCATAATGGGTAAAGTCTTTTCCTTGATTAATTTGTTGCTTGACATACGACTCATCATATTCACTGGCTTTTACTAGTTTTGCCTTTGTAGCAGCACCGGCAAGCCCATCAATTTCCATACCAAATTCATATTGAAAATTCCGTAAAGCCCAGTATGTTCCCCAGCCAAAAACACCATCAATTTTCCCATTATAAAAACCTAAATATTGTAACCTAGCTTGCAATTCTATAACGTCATCACCGACTGCACCGTGCTGAATTACTTGTGAACTGAAAGCATGGACAGGTTTATCTGGTTGTGATACTTGTATTCCAATAAATAAAAAACATATAATAAATAATGTAATCGGTCGTTTTTTATTCCTCATCTGTTATCCTCCTGCTATCTCATATTGTCTATCTATTTTTTGACTAAATCATGTTTTTATTCATGAATCGTTCACTTGGACTAATACCGGACTTTGAAGTGCATAAAATTAGGAGAAGCACAAGTAAACGTAGCATAACTGTACTTAAAACGCGTGACGTTTTATAAAGTAGCTGAGCCTTGTATTTAATACAAAGAAATACAGACACATCGAATTCTGATATAATTATAAGAAAAACTGAGCAAAATTCGCTCAGTCCTTATCACTACATGCTCCGATTTACGCTCCCTCTAGTAGCTATTATGGAATAATAGCTACTGCTTGACCACCACTCCGGCTGCCCACTTCCCTTTCCGTGGGGGTTGTCCTTCAGCTAACTTTTTTAGCAAAACCCGCTTAAAAAAGTGGATCTTCAGGTCAAACATTTCCCACAGGAGTTGAAGTGGCCGCCCTTCGCTATCATCAGGCTCTACAACGCTAGCATGAAGTAACACAACTGCTTTTATACTCACGGATAGCGATTTTGACTTTACCCATTGTAAAAAAAGTCAATCTATTACTTATGAGCAAGAATTGTTGCACCTTCGCATAGCGGAGACTAATTACGTAGACTCCTGCGGGATTAGCGCGAGCCGAAAATCCACTTTGCAAACGTGTTCTTCTTTGCAAAGTTAGTTGAGGCCGTGCCCGCGGAAAGCGAAGTAATTAGTCGGAGCATTGCCAATATACATCAAACATTTCAAAATAACTACTTGGCTTAACGCAGTCATTGCACTGATTTTATACTTTCTTAACTTAGAACAAAAGCGCAAGCGCCCGATTCGAAACATAGCGACTAGAACGAGTCAATGGAGATAAAAGAATCAAGGTGCTCTTGCGAGCAGATGATGACTTATCGGTGCGATTCGTGAAGTCTCCTAATTTCTAGGAAACTGGAGCTGAACGCGCTCAGCACGCCCATATTTATCCACGTGGAATAATTTTATATTTTCCTAAACTAAAAAAATCCTCTTTACTTAACGTATAAGAGGATTCTTAGCCTTCTTTTCTATTTTGTACATCGACTGTAGATGCTTTATGATCTGTATCTATTAAAAGATAGTGATTCATTGGTTCATTAGCTAATTTTACTCTGCGTAATCCTATAATCCATAGAATAATCATAAATGGGGCAAGCAAAACTACCCAATTACTAGCGACTTCGACAAGAATATAATTATAGGTGCCGTGCAATAAAAAAGGAAACAAAAATGCGAGTAGTAAATTTTTTGGTTTTTGTAACGGGTAAAGCTTCGCCTTCCCAAAATAATAACCCATAATCACTCCAAATAATGCATGAGAGGAAACTGGAAATAAGGCTCTTGTAAATGCATAGCTTATTCCATTTGTAAACAAATATAATACATTTTCAAGCGTCGCAAAGCCAAGACTGATGGCTACTGCATATACAATTCCATCATAATGAGCATCGAATTCTGAATGATGAAATATAGCATACATGAAAATAAACCATTTAAAGAACTCTTCTAATAAAGAAACAAGAAAAAAAGACTGTAAAAAATTATTAGTAATCAACTCTTCAGATTGAAATACATATTGAATAAACATGATTGGAAACACAAGTAACATACCTAGAACAAAGGTACGAATAATTAATGGCAAGGGTTCGCTATAACGATCCTTTAAATAGAAAAATGACATTAAAGCTAATGCTGGTGCTATTCCAGCAGATAAAATTGAAAACATAGCTTTTAACCTCTTTCACTTCCAATACAATAATCGTATCATTAAGTATAGTGAATGAAAATAGAAAATTATAGCAGGTGATTAAAATGAAGAAAATACTTATCCTCCATACTGGCGGGACCATCTCAATGGTTGAAAATAAAGAGACAGGTGCAGTAAATACAACTAGCCAGCATCCACTAACAGATTTAACCCACCACTTAAAAGCATATGCAAATATCGATGAGCGTATTGAGCTTTCATTACCCTCACCACAAGTAACACCGAAGCATATGTTACAATTAGCCAAAATAACAGAAGAGATGCTACCGTTCTATGATGGTATTGTAATTACACATGGAACAGATACATTGGAGGAGACTGCCTATTTTATTGATCTTTTACTCGATACTGATAAACCAATAATAATAACTGGTGCAATGCGTTCAAGTAATGAAATTGGTTCAGATGCTCTATACAATCTAATTAGTTCAGTTAGAGTTGCTGTATCCGATCAGGCGTCTAACAAGGGCGTGTTAGTAGTTATGAATGATGAAATTCATACGGCTAAAAATGTGACGAAGACTTCAACTAGTAATGTAGCTACCTTCCAAAGCCCACAATATGGGCCGCTTGGAATAATTACTAAAGACTCTATTATTTTTCATCACACCGTCATTAAACGATATGCTTATCCAATTAACCAAATTGAGAAACAGGTTTTTTTATTAAAAGCTTATGCTGGTATGGACGCAACAATCCTTGAGGCTATTCATAAAATAAATCCAGACGGTATTGTAATCGAGGCATTAGGGCAAGGAAATCTTCCAAAAGAAACAATTGTACCAATACAGCAAATGGTCCAGCAACATATACCTGTAATTTTAGTATCTCGATGCTACCAAGGTGTTGTACAGGCTACATACGGATACGATGGCGGCGGAAGACAATTAAAGGATATGGGAGTTATCTTCGCGAATGGCTTGACTGGTCCAAAGGCTAGAATTAAATTACTCATTGCACTAGAAACAACTAAGAATATGGCTGAATTACAATATATCTTTGAAAATGAATTTTAGCTTTCTACAAGTCAGGAACCTACATTGTCGGAACAGAACATAATAACCCAAAGCCGAACGAAGAGGTAGTTACCCCAGAAGTTAGACTTTTCACACTAATTTCTGGGGGCGTACCAATCCATTCGGCTTTTTCTACTCAAAGCTATTTTATGGTAGTCTAGGAAATGATAAAATTTGCCCATGTGGATAAAAGGGGCGTGTTGAGCAGCGTCCTTCAACTTACACACAGTGCCATTATTTTATAATTTCTTTCCTGTTCTTGTTCGTCTATAGAGAGGCGAGCATTGATGTTGTTCCCATCCTCAACTTTTGCTGTGGATTGATTTTGCAATTGCTTCTCCATGGAAACGTCCATTTTCAATAAAGATTTTATTATTATTAAATCCTGCTGCAACTACGCCAGCTATATAAATACCGGGTATATTAGTTTCATAATTTCTTTCATTAAACCTCGGCATCCCTGAATCTTTATCTATTTCTACTCCCATAGAAGTAAGTAAAGAAATATCAGGTCGATATCCTGTCATTGCAAAAACATAATCATTCGGGATAGTTTTAGTTTCCCCATCCACTTCATATACAATCGCTTCCTCAGTTACGTTACAAACCTTACCATTAAAGATCATATTCACTTCTTCTTTTCGAACAAGTGAATCAAATTCTGGCAAAATCCAGGGCTTAATACTCTCCGAATAATTACTACCTCTATATATAACGGTTACTTCTGCACCTGCTTTATGCAATTCAAGTGCTGCATCTACGGCTGAGTTCTTTCCACCGATCACTACTACACGCTTTCTAAAATAAGGATGACCTTCCTTGAAATAATGCATCACCTTATCCAACTCTTCACCTGGAATGCCCATCATATTTGGTTGACCATAATAACCAGTAGCAATTACAACATTATCTGCTTCATACTCTTGTTTTTCGGTTCTCACATGAAATCCATTATTCGTTTTCTTAACGGAGGTTACCTCTTCAAATGTATTTATACGTAATTGCTTACGCTCCGCAACAGAGCGATAATAAGCTAATGCTTGATTGCGGACTGGTTTGTGCTTTTCGGTAATGAAAGCTACATCGCCTATTTCTAGCTTTTCACTTGAGCTAAAAAAGGTTTGATGCGTTGGGAAATTATAGATAGCATTGACGATATTTTCTTTTTCAATTACTAGTGGACGATATCCAAATTTTTGAAGTTCAATAGCACAGGACATACCACAAGGTCCAGCACCTACGATAATAACTTTTTCTTGTTGCATGAATAAAACACTTCCTTCTAACTAGAATTCCACGAGAATATTCACGAATAATGAGAAAAACTCTTACCTTACTTACTTGGATAAGAGTTTTCCGTCATTAATCATCTACTCATGGTTTTCTTTTTTATACCCAGCCGCGGAATCTCGAAGCCTCAGCCATTTTTCGAACACCAATCATATATGCAGCTAAACGCATATCTACTCGTCTCGTCTCAGCTGTATTATAGATAGAGTTAAAAGATTTAACCATAATTTCATGAAGTTTCTTATCAATTTCTTCTTCTGTCCAATAATAACCTTGATTATTTTGAACCCATTCAAAATAAGAAACAGTTACACCACCTGCAGAAGCTAATACATCGGGTACTAACAATATGCCTCGTTCACTCAGTATTCGTGTACCTTCCATTGTGGTAGGTCCATTTGCAGCTTCAACTACAATGCTTGCTTTGATCTTATCAGCATTCTCTCCAGTAATTTGATTTTCAACAGCAGCTGGTACTAGGATATCACAATCAAGCTCTAATAGATCTTTATTTGAAATTGTATTATTAAATAATTTGGTAACCGTTCCAAAACTGTCTCTTCTATCCAGCAGGTAATCAATATCAAGTCCTTCTGGATCATAAAGAGCTCCATATGCATCGGATATACCTACAACTTTCGCACCAGCATCATGCAAAAATTTAGAAAGAAAGCTTCCCGCATTCCCAAATCCTTGAACTACTACTCTTGCTCCCTTAACATCTATTCCTTTTTTCTTTGCAGCTTCGTTAATACAAATTGTAACACCTTTCGCAGTTGCAGATTCCCTACCGTGTGAACCTCCGAGAACAATTGGTTTACCAGTTATAAACCCAGGACTATTAAATTCATCAATACGGCTATATTCATCCATCATCCATGCCATAATCTGAGAATTTGTAAAAACATCTGGAGCAGGAATATCTTTTGTAGGACCTACAATTTGACTGATAGCTCGTACATATCCTCGACTTAATCCTTCTAACTCACGGAAGGACATTTCACGGGGATCACAAATAATTCCACCTTTTCCTCCTCCATATGGTAAGTCTACAATACCTGCTTTTAAACTCATCCATATAGATAATGCCTTCACTTCTTTTTCTGTTACATCCGGGTGGAATCTTACCCCGCCCTTTGTAGGGCCTACTGCATCATTATGCTGTGCACGATACCCAGTAAAAACCTTAATTGACCCATCATCCATACGAACTGGAATTCTTACTGTCATCATTCTGATCGGGTCTTTTAACAACTCAAAAACTTCATCAGGGTAACCCAATTTCTCCAATGCAGTTTTTACAACAGTTCGTGTTGAACTTAATACATCCATTTTCTTATTCGTGTCTTTGGTAGAGTCTGCTGCGTTATCGGCTACCATGAATTTACCTCCTAGAATATCTATAAATATTTAGTAATAGCTGTACTCAGAGATTAGTATACACCTTCACTACAAATATGCAATAAAATCACTTCATTTTTTATAATAATTATCCTCTTGTCGGAATTGACTGATTATTCTTATGCAAAATAAAAGAAAACGCTTTACTTTTTCAAAAAATAATTGCCGAAGCTCTCTATTTTAGCTGTAAATTACTGTAAAAGCTTCGGTATATATTTTTGATCTAATTAAGTAGCACATTAAAGATTAAAAGCACTTTTTTCTTCCACTTCTTTGTGGGTATATTTTCCTTCATATCAATTTATTTAAATTTAGCTCTAATTTGTTCGACCGCATGAGATGGAAAAATTATCTTACCATACTCTTTTAAGCGATGTGACGTTATAATACTTGGATAGGCATATTCTGACATGACAGCTATAATATCTTCACGGTTATGATTCTCTAAATCATCATCTTGAAGTAGCATATAATATGTGCTATCCATATGATAAACTTGGCCGCCTTCTATGGATAGTGCGGACAAATTATTAGAAACATGTATGACATCTTCGAAATCTAAAAATGAGAAAAGTAGCTCTTTACTTTCATCTAACGTAACTTTCATCTCAATGAAATCATCATCCCAATGCAGGGTTTCGATATTTTGAGTTACAATTACATGCATCCCTTGCGCCTGCATTAAATGCACTTGTACCAGTAGCATGCCTTCAAGTTCAAAACCCAGCTCCGAGCTTGCTTCATACATCATATCACTAAATAAATTTCGGACACCTGATGCATCATACCATAAATCCTCTTTCGTAAATCCTCGTTCAATTAAATCATCAAATGTCAAAAAAATTGTAAACTGATTATCGGACACTCGTTCAATACGCATATAGCATCCTCCTTTATGAGCTGTATTTTCATTTACAAACATAACTCCATGCTATTTATAACATACGTTACTAAGCTGCACAATACAATATAATCATTCTATTGTAGTTCTTTTATACACTATATGCTAATGGAGTTATTCTTGAACTTGACAACGTCACTTTTACGTTAATTTTTCAAATGTAATCACATGACATTGAGAATTGGTTCCTAATCGAAAAGGTAATGATGAATAACCATATCCTTCACTAATTAATATCTTCGTATTTTTATATTTATCTAAGCCTCCGCGTTCATATGGTCCAACTCCCATTATTCGAATTTGTCCTCCATGTGTATGCCCCGCTAACGCAATATCAATTGATTGTAACTCTTGATCAGATAAGAGGTAGAAGGCCTCAGGATCATGGGTGAGTAGAATCATAAAGCTTCCCTGCGCGCCCTGCATCGCCAAATCTAATCTCGGCTCTCCATATGTAAAACAATCTAGTCCAAGTATGCTAATTGTTCGATTACCCCGAATTATGGTATCATTCGAATTCGTTAAAATGATTACATTTTCTTGTCTAAGCATTCGTTCTAATCGATCTGGTTGTGCTTCATAATCGTTATTTCCCCAAATGAAATAAATAGGTTGTTGCCATTTTTTTAAACGCCTAATATTTTTTATTGTTCGCTGCAATGGTACAAATTTTTCTGTAATGTCTCCACCAATAATGATAATATCAATAGGTTCTTTTATTTTCTCAATCGTTTTTTTATTTATTCTTCGACGATGAATGTCAGATATAAAAAAGATACGAAAATTAGTGAATTGGTCTGGAATTTGCTTATCTGTTACATGGTGATACAGCAATCTATCGTGATGTGCTAAAAAGATCATTCTAAAAACAAGAACCAAACCCGCACAAATAATTATCCCAAGAATAGCCAATCTCTCATACCCCTTTACGTTTACCGTTAGCTAAAAAATCAACCTGTTTTATCCCGCATATAACTGGCAGTAAGCCCCCTCTTCAAACATTTAAGTGAAACCAAGGATGGGTTAGTGAGGGTTCAACTGCCAGTAAATGTCCGATTGGTTCTACTTACCATCCGTGGAAAATACAAAATCCCACGGATGGAAGTTTCACTTTACCCCGCATATAACTGGCTGTAAGCCCCTCTTCAAACATTTAAGTGAAACCAAGGATGGGTTAGTGAGGGGGCAACTGCCAGTAAATGTCCGATTGGTTCTACTTACCATCCGTGGAAAATACAAAATCCCACGGATGGAAGTTTCACTTTATCCCGCATATAACTGGCTGTAAGCCCCCTCTTCAAACATTTAAGTGAAACCAAGGATGGGTTATGAGGAGGCAACTGCCAGTAAATGTCCGATTGGTTCTACTTACCATCCGTAGGGAAAAATAAAACCCCACGGATGGAAGTTTCACTTTATCCCGCATATAACTGGCAGTAAGATCCCTCTTCAAACATTTAAGTGAAACCAAGGATGGGTTAGTGAGGGGGCAACTGCCAGTAAATGTCCGATTGGTTCTACTTACCATCCGTGGAAAATACAAAATCCCACGGATGGAAGTTTCACTTTCTTAGTTAATGGTGCTATCCATGACATTATTCATGAGCTGTGGTATATCTCCCCCAAATAGATAGTATACCCCAATTAGGATTATGATTAATAGGAATATAATTAAAATAAATCGTCTGAATGGTAAACTTATTTTTATATGTGTATGCTGCTTTTTATTTCCGTGAACTTCTTTGCGGGGAGGTAAATTAAGGATATCTACTTCCCTTTGTTCAAGCTGTACTTCTTCTGATTCTATAGATTTATTCATTTCAGGATCTTTAATACTTTCTACTTCATTTAATAATTTCCTTAATTCTTCCGCCTGATCTTCTTGTTTGCTTAATTGCTGGCTCATTGTTTCCACACCTCACTTTTAAAACGTATAAATAACCCCAGTAAACTATCTATTAGAAAATGAGTAACAATGGTTACTATTAAATTTTCGGTTACATAGAACAGATACCCAAGATAAAAGCTAACAATGACTACGGAGATAAGAAGTACAGGTTTTTTTAGGTATCTAATGTGAACGACTGCAAAAATAATGCTTGCACTTATGTAACCAAAGGTGGTTTGCAGCAAACCGCGAAAAAGCAATTCCTCCGCTATAGCTACTAGCAATGCTATAAAAAAAATAAAGAAAATGGGCTGCTTATGGAATAGTTTGTAATTAATACCACCATCATCATAATACGTTGTAGGAAGGATGACGATTAGTATAATTTCAATTCCAGCAATTAATAAACCAGATAATACCCCATAAAAAACGATTTCTGAAAAATCCCAGCTAAATAATTCACGCCATTGCTCTTCAATAGGATCGAATACGAAGACACTTCCAATAAAAGCAATAAGAAGTAATAGAAGCTGCGATATAACTAGGTGCTTCCGTAACGATTTATCTTCCATCTGTAATATCAATTGTTCACGTTGTTTCATGTATATCTCCATGTAAAAGCTTTTCCTGTAATTTTTCTCTCCATGTTTTTGGTTCTGTACGTTTGATTGTCGTCTGTACCGGATTCCATTCATCCCAAGAAAATCCACAATTGCTACAACATAGAGAAGTCGGGGTTGCATAAGATGTCTGGAACTCTTGGTATAAATGCTTGCGAAAACACGCTTTTTGCTGAATCCAATGAATCATTTTTGTTAGCTTCTGTTCTTTTAAATGTGTACGACTGTTACGATGTTCAATTATTTTGTGCAAAGCACGCTGCCAATTACGTTGATCATAAAAAATACGATTTTTTTTAATAATACCATGTTTTTCTAATTGATACTGCATAAATCGCCACTGTACTTCATTCATTTGAAAAATCCCCGCTCGTTCGTCCATCTGTTCTGGTAAGCTTTGATTTGATGAAAATAACGTGAATAGTCGTTTAAATACAGAAGTGATATCGGATTCCAATGGCAATTCTTTCTTTATTATATTCTTCGGCAAGTGAATGTCTTTTATGGAGAATAATAGTAAACTTATACTTTGCTCACCATCTCTCCCTGCTCTTCCCACCTCTTGAATGAATGCTTCCATTTGTGGAGGCATGTGGTAATGAATAACCAAACGTATGTTAGACTTGTTTATCCCCATTCCAAATGCACTAGTGCAGCAAACAATATCTAATTGATTGTTCATAAATTGCTGTTGAATGGTAACTCGATCATGCTGTTCCATTCCACCATGATAAACAGCTATTTGATAGGAAAGCTTATTAGATAGCTCATGTGCTACGTCTTCAGCCACTCTTCTACTGGAAAAGTAGATTAGTGTTGGAACTCGGTATCTCTTGAATAAACGAGCCATCGTATCTAGTTTTTCGCTATCATCATTTACATGCTGGATATAAAACGCAATATTGTCTCGATCCATGTCATGAACATGTTTAATCGTTCCTTTTCTACCTAATGCTTCAATAATATCTTCTTGCACTTTTGGTGTGGCGGTAGCACTCAAAGCTAATACTGGTGGATTTCCATAACTTTCTATACTCTGACTTAACTTTAAGTAATCTGGTCTAAATTCATGTCCCCATTGCGATATACAATGCGCTTCATCGATAACAAATAAGCTGATTTGCAGCTGACGAAGCTTCCTTTGTAGCTTATCCTGTTGCAATAGTTCAGGAGATAGGTAAATTAATTTATATGTATGTAGTTGATTCCATACAGTATACCGTTCAGACCTATTCATAAAACTGTTAATAGCAACTACCTGCTTAAAATTCATAGCCTTTAGATGTTTTACTTGATCAATCATTAAAGATATGAGAGGTGACACTACAATTGTTACTCCATCCAGCAGTTTAGCTGGAAGCTGATAGCAGATCGATTTGCCAGAACCAGTTGGTAATATGCCTAATACATTCTCCCCCCGCATAACATCTTCAATTATTTCACGTTGTCCTTTACGAAAAGCATCATATCCAAAGTGCTTCTTCAACTCATGTCTTAAATTTAATTGATTTTCTACATTATTCACCTATTTTCACTCCATGGTTTAAAACTGCTAATACTAATCGAATTTGAAAATAATCGATACGATTAGGAACATGTTCTTTAATTACACTTAATTTATACGAATTAGTTTCAACATGAGCATTAATAATTTCTTGTTGATCTGCTTGGGATACGTACTTTTCTATAGGGAAATGAACGTCGTACAAGGCAATTTCCACAATATGATCCTGAATCGTATTTATTTTAAGATTTCTGATACGTGCTATCCTCTGCACCGGCATTCCGTTTTTCAGTAATTGATAAGTAGCTTGAGCTGTCTTTGTTAATGATGTATTCGCTGATAAATCATCTGCTATACTGGCCAGATAAGGGAAACAATCTTTTTCTCTTTCAACGGTTTCCAATATATAGTGTAAGTAAGCTGTAATTTGGAGCTGTATCTCATCTTTTTGTACACCATACTGCTGTGCTAATTGATAAACACTTTTGCCAAAGTTCTTATACCCTGTTAACCGATCAACAAACATTTCGGCAACAATATCAGGAAATCGGCTAAGCAACATTTCTAATTCCTCATAGAAATGTAGTAAGACCTTTGATCGTGTTGGCTTTATTTTTATATAGTACCACTTCACCCATACTTCCACTTCCTTATTTTCAATTACAGGGATAAAGTTAAAATTGCTCATCCTACTATTTATCAATGTTTGGAGTAATAATCGTAACCTATCGAAATAAATTTTTTCTAACCTGGCAAAGCGAAAACCGTTCAATAATTTTAACGTTGAGCTTTCTCCCACCTCGTTTAATCGCCTGCTTCCTACAGGAGTCAGTTTATATATTTGTTTTTCTTCATTACATATCCTTAAACAGTCTTCCTTTATTAAATAACGTATTTGTTTTTGGAAAACCGCTTTATCCAAACTGGGATAAACACCATAAAAACTTTTTAATTGGTACATGTGAATATCTTGTACAGTCTGAATCGATTTTTTACCTGTTATAATGTGAAAGATAGCTGATATGGATCGCTCTTTGTTTAAATATGAGGTGCTCGTCAAAATGATCCCATCTAGTATCATTTTTATCCCCCCTTTTTCAATCGATTCTTCGAACGATAACATTATAGGTAATGACACTATTTATTTTCCAGTTTACACTATTGCAGGAGAAAGATAGCATACTTCAAAGAGCTAGGAGATATAAATCATTGCAAAAGTAGATAGAGAAAATATACTGCTTGTGGTACAGTAGTCACCTGTGACTATGATTATGATAAGGTAAGTATCCCTTATGTTGGACATGGCGAGAATCGTGGCATTCTTCCATTACAAGCATCATCTATTAGATATTTACTAAGCTACATCTCACCTATCCAACCGTTTCGTAACTTCTGTTTACAGAAACTCTTTACAGTAGATAGACTATACATATAGTTTACAACAACCCAAACCATAGAAAAAGGGCTGTCCCAAAAGTCATGAAATAGGAGGTAATCCAAATAAATGCAAATAAAGAAGAAAACCGACCTGTTAAAATTATCACGATCGGTTTTTAAGATTTAAGACAGTGTCTTTATTTTTTTATTGGATTTGCGGCAACAGGTACCGGAATTGGCTTTGTTAAATCATATTCCCCTACACGTTCTATAGAAGCATTTTCAAATTGCACTTCCACATATCCATAGCTCTTGGCTGTCATTAATATTGATTCAATCATCGTTATTCCTTCTTCATTATTTGTCAAGCTAGAGTCATTTCTAAACTCCAACCGTAAAGACTGATCATTTGAATGGATCGAGAATTGCATATCTTTAGGAATCGTTCGCTCAACATGATACGATTCTTCACTTGTTTTTAGCTTATTAATCGCATCAATAATTGTTTCATGTTCCTCATTCGGTACTTGTATAAGCCTTTTTTGTGCTGCTTGATCGTATAATTTATAACTAAACGTTTTCGTTTCTTTTATCGACATTTCCTTCACTCGGCCCATCTCACCAAAGTCCACGTTATCTAAATTCCCAGTAAATTTAACCCTTTCTATTTGGTAGGGCTGAAACATTACAGCTAACATTCTCTGGAACATTCCAGCAGTAGCTGTACCATTACCAAGTGAAAAGCCATTCGGTAAATTTAAGCTAACTTGATTATTCTCCTCATCAAATTGGTACTTGATATCCCGGAATAAATAGATGTCGTTGTCTTGATTAGTGGTTGCTATCAACTGATCCAATTGATTATAAGCCTCATTTACACTTGAGTCAGGAACAATGAAGGTTAGAGGAATGATATACTGCATTTGTTTTTCTGCGACAGCTGCATATACGAGTTGATCTGAAGATTCCGTTTCATTAACAACTAACGAGCTATTCACAGTTGAACTATCTTGTTTCTCCAATATATTTCCTTGACCAGCCATGCCTTGCTCCTCTCCTTCTAAGCCTAAACCACTTTCCTCTTTGCTTTCCTGATTAAATTGCTTTACATCGTTAACAGATTTATCACTCATCTCTTGCTGGTTCCTATCCATGATCGACGGAGCTATCATGAAAAACAGGATAGCTACTGCTGTAACAAGGCCAAGTACTGGAAAAATTTTATGTGACTTTTTAGTATGTTGCGCAGAGGAAATACGTTGATAAATCTCTTCTTTAGATCGTTTATCTTCAATTTTAGGTAATTGGTTAAGTTGTTCAATTAAGTGTTTATCCCGATCATCATTGTGATTCATCTACGTTCTCCTCCTTCATCTTGATTTTCTATATATGTACGCAATGCCTTTAAAGCACGATGCTGGGTTGTTTTCACTTTACTTTCACTAAAATTTAATATTTCCGCCGTTTCCTTTATAGAAAATGACTGCATGTATCGTAAAATAATGACACTCTTTTGATCAATTGTACATTGATCTAAACAGTTGTAAATTTGTTTCAGTTCCTCACTCTGAATCGCTACTTCATCAGGCAATGGATGAACATCCTCGATTTTTTCTCCTTTTGTTGTCCAATCAAAAAACGTAAGTATTCGTTTTCTTTTTCTGTTTTGCGACCGAAAATAGTCAATGGTTACATGTCTCGCAATAGAAAATAACCAAGTTCTAACACTACTATCACCTTTAAAATGATGGTGTGATTTTAGTACTTTAATATATACTTCCTGAACGAGATCTTCAGTTGTCAACCTATCCTTTACCATATAAAAAACAAACTGATATAAATCTTTATGATACTTTTCATACAATTCCTCAAAAACGATCTCCATTAAGATCCCCCGTTCACCTTCAATAGTCGCTTAAACCAATAAAAAGGTTACATTCAATTATCTATAACTATAAATTGACAGGAGCATATGTGCAAGGATACACGACATAATTTTAAAGAGAACAAAAGCACAGGCGCCAGATGAGAAACGTAGCGACTGGAGCGAGTCAACGGAGATAAAGGAATCACGGTGTGCTGGCGAGTCGATGATGACTTAGATTAGGGTGATTCGTGAAGTCACCTAGCTTCTGGGCGCTGGAGCTGGACGCGGCTCAACACGCCCATCTTTATCCACTTGGGCTAATTTTATAATTTACGAGTCTATAAAAAAATACTGACTCAACGGTCAGCATTTTTCTTAGCAAATGTATCTGCTGCATATTTCTTTACTAAATAGCTAATAAAAGGATAAAAAAACATCATAAACACGGCATTACCAATTGCGTGGTTTGTATCAAATAAAAGACCACTAAAATAGTAAGCCCAAAACTCCCCACTTATCTGATAGTTTGTTAATGAAATAATCAAACCATAAAAATACCCACAAAAAATTGAAAAAAATACAATAAAAGGAAAAGATATGCGGGTGAAAACATTTCCGATAATTCCACTTATTAAACCGATAATCCCCCAAGCAACGGTTTGCCATATCACCCAAATCCCCATACCCAACAGCATATTAGAAACAAATGTTATAAGTAACGATAGTATTACAGCAGCACCCGGCCCCAAGATCAAACCAGTAATAATTATAATGGACGTAACGGGCTGTACATTTGGGATAAAAACGAAGGCGTATCTCCCAACAATAGCTAGTGCTGCTAAAATCGCTAATAAGGTTAATTTATATGGGTTCAATTACATCATTCCCAAGCTTGGAAATCAAAAACGACCTTATCATCAGGCTTTAGTTCATACTCAGCAGCACCTACCTTTGCCATTTCTCCATTAACTGTATAAATCCAGCCCTTCTTTTCTCCTTCTTTAGCAGCTACCCTTTCAATTGAAGTAATGAACGTACCATTCTGTTCTGTTTCAATGTAGAAGTTCTCCTCCATGACATCCATTAAGATATCACCTTCTTCAATGGGTACCTCCTTTTCGTGAATATATTCCTCACCATGATCTTTTGTAATGGTTATTAGGACTGTTTCTTCAGACTGCTCTGTGTTACTCCCTTGATTTTCTGTTGTATTATTTGCTTCTTTCTGTGTAGCTTGATCTGTTGAATCTTCAGTACCACATCCAGCTAATAATACAACAACCATAAACACAGCTATCAACCGAAACATCCATTGCTTCATTGTTATCCTCCCCATTCCTTCCATATTTGCAAACATATCATAACATAAATTTAACTTTCCTTGTTTTTCGGTATTTTAAAACTAAAGGCTGTACCTTGATTTATTTTACTATTCACATTAATGATTCCATTATGTGCATCAATAATATTCTTTGCAATGGCTAAGCCTAAGCCAGTACCTTTTTTCTTCTTATCTCTCGTTCTTGATTTATCGGCTTTATAAAAACGTTCAAAAACAAAAGGTAAATCTTCTTCAGGAATTCCGCTACCACTATCTTCAATCTCAACCTGAAGTCCATGTTCATCATTAGAAACTTTTACTTTAACAAATCCCTGTTCACTTGTATGACGAATTGCATTATCAATGAGATTTGTAAAAACTTGTTCAATTCTGTCTGGATCAATTTGTACATATGCTTCACTTAGCTGCTTATCTAGCGAGAGAGTAATTTGATTATCTAAAGCTAATCCATTAAATTTCTTTAGGATTCTCTCTACATATTTTTCTACTTCTACGGTTTCTAAATTTAAGTGAATATGACCTGCCTCCATTCGGGCAAGATCCAATAATTCATTGACTAGTCTTCCCATACGTAAAGACTCTTCATGAATGATTTGTGCGAGCTCATTCTTTTCTTCTTTTGATTCAGCTATATCATCTACAATGGCTTCACTATACCCCTGAAGCATCGAAATCGGCGTACGTAATTCATGTGAGACATTAGCAATAAAGTCCTCCCTAAGTTTATCCATTCTTCTTTCTTCTGTCATGTCACGAATCACGGCAACCGCTCCTCTTACATAGGATTGATCATATAATGGGGTCATTACCATTACCCAATTTCTACCTTGTAAACTAAGCTCGTGAATCGCTTCCTTTTCACCCTCTATAACTTCTTGTAAAATCTCATTTAATTCGCTAGGAAGCTTTCGTTCTTCTTGCTGATTTTGCATATTATTTTCATAATACCAATCTTCGATAAATCGTTCTGCAGGTGAATTTGTTACAATCATATCTCCACTACGGTTTAGTGTAATAACACCATCTGCCATAGAACTTACGATACTTGATAATTGTTCTTTCTCTTGCCGTAATGCATTTAAATGGAATTTCAATTGTCTGCCCATACGATTAAATGCTAACGCTAGTTCTCCAATTTCATCATGTGTTAGTATTGGGACCTTTGTATTAAATTCTCCTCTAGTTAAATCAAATGCTGCTTCACGCATCTTGATTAACGGGGAAGTTATTCTCGTCGATAAGAAAAAGGCAAAAATAGTAGTCAAAACAATTGCAATTCCTGCTGCAAGAAATATTCTTTTTGTCGTCTCTGCTTTCGTTTGATCAATTACATCTAACGATTGATATACAAAAACTGCACCCTCTTGGTTTTCTATAGGAATTCCAACAATCATAGCTTCCATTTGATTCCCTGGTAGAAAGAGTTGTTTTCTTACTTGCCTATTCGTGGTTAAAACTTCTGATAAGTCTTCTTCGCTTTCAATCCACTCTTTTTGTAATTTTAACAGATTTTTATCTTCACTATTCGACACCCATAGTTCCCCATCTTCAAAAACGATAGCAACTCTGCTTGCTGGGTCTTTTACACGTTCGGTCGTCTCCATAACATTGGACTTTTGTTGGGATTGAACAAGTACAGATACCTTCGTTGCTGTTTGGTGCATATCTTGCTCTGCTTCCTGAATATGAAAATCCTCAAAAAATTGTAATAGTAAAATAGTCAAAATAAACAATACAAAAGAAACTAGCAATAGGATGGTTATTGCTAGTTTACCAACAACACTTCGCCAAAACATTATTATTCATCCACCTCAAATTTATAGCCTACACCCCATACTGTCACGATCATTTTTGCTGCCTCTTTAGAAACATGATTCAGCTTCTCTCTTAATCGTTTAACATGGGTATCAACTGTCCGTAAATCTCCAAAGAATTCATATTGCCATACTTCCTTTAGCAAATGTTCACGATTAAATACTTTATCAGGAGATTTAGCTAAAAAACACAATAACTCATATTCTTTTGGAGTTAGACTTACTTCTTTTCCGTCAGCAGTTACTCGATGTGCATCATGATCAATCGTAATATGTGGGAAGACCATAATATTTTTTGTCGCAGATTCTGTTTCATTAAACGATGAACTGGTCACCCTACGAAGGATTGCTTTCACACGTAATACCACTTCACGTGGACTAAACGGTTTAACAATATAATCATCAACACCTATTTCAAATCCTTGGACACGATTAGCTTCTTCCCCTTTTGCCGTCAGCATAATAACAGGTGTGTCTTTTTCTTTCCTTAGCTCCTGGCAGACTTCGATTCCATCCATTTCTGGCATCATGATATCCAACAGAATAACATCATAGTCATTATTTAATGCGAGCTCTAATGCATCCGTTCCATTTTCTGCTTCTTCCACAGTAAAACCATCACGCTCCATATACATACGTAATAATCGTCGAATTCTTTCTTCATCATCTACTATCAAAACTTTAGCTTCTATATCCATGCTAGTTGATCCCCCTTAACGTTACCTATTCTATTATGAGTATAAACGAAGATGTTCAAAAAGTATAAGAAAAAACAAGGCATCACTAGAAGTATAATGATGCCTTGCTATCATTTCATGTTATGCATAAGAGTGTAGCCCTGCAAGTACAAGGTTTACAACAATTAAATTAAACATAATGATTGCAAACCCAACCGCTGCTAACCAAGCGGATTTTTCTCCATGCCATCCTCTTGATAATCGTAGATGTAAAAACGCTGCATAGAAGAACCAAGTAATGAGAGCCCAAACCTCTTTCGGATCCCAGCCCCAGAATCTACCCCAAGCTTCTTCTGCCCAGATTGCCGCAAAGATTAGTCCACCTAAAGTGAAAGCTGGGAAGCCAATTGCGACCGCTCGATAACATATCTCGTCAAGTAGATCTGGTCTTGCATTTTTAAGTAACGGTTGGATTACCGCACCAATCCTTTTTCTGAAAACAAGAAATAATAAAAGATAGAGACCTGTACCGAAGATGAATGACCAAATAAGCGTGTTTAATTTTCTACCTGCATCAGCTCCATGCATCCATTCCGGTGTCTCAAACCACGGGTTCATGACATCTTTTGTAATTAATGTACTATCATTCGGACTAGCTATCGCCGGCATATGATATTCTACTTCAACAACATTATTACCAGTAGTAGGTTGTTCAAATGAAACATTGTAATTCATCACACTAAATAGGGTCGAAGCTAGTATAAATCCTACAAAGAGTATTAATGAATAAAGAATAACTTCTAATGAAAATGATCTTCTTGTAAGTTTGGTTTGATCAATTTGTCTTATTAAATAAATTAATCCCGCAACAAAGCTGATCGTTAATATTCCCTGTGCAAGTGACACAGTTGTTACATGTATATATAACCAATGACTTTGCAGTGATGGAATAAGAGGCGATACCTCGGTTGGGAACATACTCGCATACGCGATGATAATTAGTGCTACTGGTAGAGCAAACAACCCCAGTACAGGAAGTTTGTAAATAAAATAAATAATGATAAACCCTAACACAATTGCCATACCAAAGAACGTCATGAATTCGAATAAGTTACTAACAGGAGCATGTCCACTCCCCATCCATCTTGTGATAAAGTATGACACCTGTGCTAAAAAGCCAATTATTGCTAAAGTAATTCCTATTTTTGCTGCCTTTCCATCTGATTTCCGTTTACTCCCAATTGTAAAAGAGAAAAACACCGTTGCTATTAAGTAAAGGAAAAAAGCAGTATAAAGCAGCGTACTGCTTAATTCAATGAAATTATTACTCATATAAACCCTCCTTATAGCTTATTAGCTATTCATCCAGTTCTTGCTGATCTGAAACCATTTTTACTTTCGTACCTGCAATTACCTTTTCTATATCTTTTTTTACTCCATGCCAATTTTTGTTCGTATGTGCAGCTAGTAATATTCCACCATCTTTAGGCCGAATCCAGATTCTCCGATGTTGCCAATACATTCCTTGTATAACTCCAATCATAAAAATTACTGCCCCAACCATGAAATACGGTAATGAGTAATCACGTCTAATCCGTAACCCACTCACATCATGCATTTCAAAATCAGTAATTCCTACGTTGTAATCATTTTCACCTGTTGCATCAATATTTTTACCAATCCCTAAGAAGCTAATTTCTGGCTCTTCCCCGTTTGGAGGATGTACTAGCATAACAAACGCTGGATTTCTAGGATAATTCGTTTCTGAGGCTGGTACACCATCATCATCCAAATAATAATCTGGATAGTATTTATTAATTTCTACTCGAAAGCCATTTTCTAGCTTGTATTCCGACTTAGGGGAAGTTAAATCAATAGTAAACGAGCCCAGAGCCTTTTCATCAGGATCATCTGTTTTATGCACCTTAAACGACATACTAGTAAATTCGTTTAATTGATAGCCTTGTTGATAAACAGCATAACCATCAAATTTAACAGGCTTATTCATGCGAATGTCGTCCTCGATAATTTTTTCTAATTCAGGTTCTGCCCCAGTTACTTCTGGTTGCTTTGCCTTATAAATAATGACGTCAGTTTGGTAATTACTAGGTACTTCTCCCCCCTCTTTGGAGATTGCCTCTTTAAAACGTGTATCATTCGGATCATGATTATCAATGATAAAATCTTTATTCTTTATATAATATTCCTGATCTGTCCCTGGCAGCACGAGCTGTTCGCCCTCACGTATCCATACATATTCATCCATATAAAAAAGCGGAGTTGTTCGTAGCAAGGCTGCAAGTAGAATAATGATTAAACCGATATGATTAACATACGGACCCCATCTCGAAAATCTCCCCTTTTCCGCGAGAAGATGTCCATCTTCTTCTGTCATTTTATAGCGTTGTTTCTTTAAGCCTTCTTTAAGGGCAGCCCAGTCTTCAGAAGATACAGTTTCTGTTTCACTAAATAGCCGTTGCCTGCTTAGAAAAGTCTCATGCCGTTTCGCCCGTTGTTTTCGAAGTGCTTTAAACAATGGCACGAACCGATCGAGACTACAGATTACGAGTGATACACCAATCAAAGCGATTAAAATCATATACCACCATGAGCTGTATAGATTATGAAAACCAAGTTGATAGAATATTAATCCAAAAATGCCATAGCGCTCTTCATAAAAAATAGCGGGATCACGTGAAACTGCATTTTGAGGTATGTACATTTCTTGCGGAAATATGGAGCCAATCGCCGATGCTACTAAAGCAATAACAATTAGCCAAACCCCTACCTTCACCGAAGAGAAAAAGCTCCATATCTTATCCACTATCGATTTATTGTATGTTTGTGATCTGCGCGCGGTACCATCATAACGCATGTTAAGTAATTTTTTCTTATCATTGCCGTCTATGTGTTGGTTTCCTTCTATTGGTTTACCACATGCCTCGCAAAGCACAGTACCTTCTGGATTTACATGACCGCATTCACATTTAATTTTTTTCATTTAAATCTCTCCATAATTATAGACTCTGTTGCTATTTCGGCTCTATTTCCTGAAGGTATCCTTCTAATCGATCTAATGTTAAAGCACCGTTCACTACTTCTTCAATCTTTCCTTCTGGATTAATGAATACAGTACTAGGAATCGGACCTACTTTATACAAGTCCCTTACTTGTCCACTTTTATCAAAAGGAATAGGGAAAGTTAAATCATACTCTTCTATAAATCGATCGACAACCAATTTTGTCGAATCTAGACTGACTGCTACAATCTCTACTCCCTTCTCTTTGTATTTAGGGTACAATTTCTGCATATAGGGCATTTCGGCTTTACAAGGTTCACACCACGTACCCCAAAAATTAAGCATTACACCTTTTCCTTCTAGGTCACTTAACCGAATCGTTTCAGTCTCGTTGTTTTTATTAATTTGCTGCAACTGGAAATCAGGTGCATCGTCCCCTACTTTATAGATAATCTTATCCTCTTTTAGATTTGATATCACAGCAAAAACAACAGCAGCTACTAATATTGCTAAAATAACAGACCTAAAAATTAAGCGGTTTCGCTTTTTGCTCTTCTTCTTTTTTTTCATTTCTTCAAGACTCAAACGAATCAACTCCCAGAGTCATTATATCATTTTGCTTGCTATTATTTTTTGACTATTCTTCAACATTTTTTGTTGCCAAATTACGCATTTGCTTTACTTCCTTAGGGGTTAATGGGCGATATTCCCCTGGTTTTAATCCATCCAAGGTTAAAAGCCCATAATTTTCCCTCTTTAGCTTTAATACAGGGTATCCTAACCCATCCATCATTCTGCGTACATGTCTATTTTTGCCTTCACGTAAGGTTAGTTGCAAAATCATATGATTATTTTTCCTGTCGGTAGATAGTACGCGATACTGGATTGCCTTCAATAGATCACCATCTGAGCGTACTCCTTTTCTTAATTGAGCTAATTCCGATTTCTCTGGAGTACCTTTGACTTTTGCTATATATACTTTGTCAACCTCATAACGTGGGTGCATTAGAAGATTAGCAAATTCACCATCATTCGTTAGTATCAGTATTCCAGATGTATCATAATCTAATCTTCCAATTGGAAAAACACGCTCGTCTACTTCACCAAGTAAATCGGTTACCACTTTTCTTCCTTTATCATCTTGTAAGCTGGATATTACTCCTCTTGGCTTGTATAACATAAAATAAACTGGAGCTTCTTTTTCCAACGGCATACCATCTACCTCTATTTCATCATTTGCAGTCACTTTTGTTCCAAGCTTCGTCACTACTTTTTGATTCACCTTAACTTTTCCTTCTTGTATTAACTGTTCAGCTTTACGCCTTGAGGTTATACCGCTTTGTGCAATTACTTTTTGTAAACGTTCTTTGGAATTTGACATTTTATCACCATTACCTATATATTTTCAACCATTATAATAGCGTTAACAAGAAGTTAACGCCACTCTTAAGTCTTATCCAAATAATATGGATACAATAACGATTGATGCTATTATACCAATTAAATCAGCTAATAGTCCAACTTTCAACGCATATCGCATCTTTTTAATTCCAATAGCACCAAAATATATTGTTAAAATATATAGTGTTGTATCCGTACTGCCCTGCATCGTTGATGCTAACCTACCAATAAATGAATCGGGGCCGTGTGTATCAATTAATTCTGTTGTCATTCCCAGTGCAGCAGTACCTGATATAGGTCTTACTAAAGCTAGGGGAATGATATCGGGTGGTATCCCAACCATCGTTAACAAGGGGGATATCAACTGAATAAAAGCTTCTAGTGCACCAGAGCTACGAAGTATGGATATTGACACAATCATACCAACTAAAAAAGGAAGTAAGGAAAATGCCATTTTGACTCCTTCCTTTCCTCCTTCAACAAATAATTCATATGAGGGAACTTTCTTAAACGTAGCTGTAACCAAAACAATTGCAATAAAACAAGGGATTAACCAGGCGCTCACTGTCGTTATTAATTCCATCACTTATGTCCTCCACTTGCTCTTATAATGAAAAATACGATCAATTACTATGGCACTTAAAGAAGAAACCAATGTAGCTAATATCGTTGCCCCTACAATTTCTGTAGGAGAAACGGAATTGTACTGCATTCGAATAGCAATTACCGTAGTTGGTATTAACGTGAGGCTAGATGTATTTAAGGCCAGAAATGTAATCATCGATCGTGAAGCAGTATCATCTCCACTTAATTGTTTCATTTGCTCCATTGCTTTTATTCCCATAGGAGTAGCTGCATTTCCTAAACCAAATATATTGGCAGTAAAATTAGAAAGTATATAACCAATAGCTGGATGATCTTTGGGGATATCCGGAAATAACCGGACGACTATTGGACGAAAGAGCCTTGCAAGGATACTTAGAATACCTGCTTCTTCAGCAATTTTCATAATACCTAACCAAAATACAAGCACACTTATTAGCCCAATGGACAATGTTACGGCTTCATTTGCACTTTCGAAAATTGCCTCGTTAACCTTGTCCATTGTTCCATTTAGCATGGCGTAGAAAATTCCAACTAGTGCCATAGCAGCCCAAATCACATTTACCATTTGACACCAACACCAACTACTTGTTGAAGCAACGATATAAATGACTCAAAAATAGTTTTCCGCTGTTCTAATTTTTGTTCATTTCGTAATACATCCGTTTCGGCAATTTCTTTGCCATCTAAGTAGAATACATTTTTACCGATTCGTTCACTGGTTATTTCCGATGCATCCTTTACTATATACAATTGATTTGTTACTTTCGCTTTTTCTTTATCGGTTAGGGGGTACGCAATATCATCCTGCATATAGCCGGACATTACTTTGGAGCTTTCATTTAACTTAAAGGATATAGATTTCTCCTCTGCAATTTTTTCCATATCATAATTCGTAAACCCCCATTCAAACATCTGGATATGATCACGCCAATCATCTGGAGCATCTAATGTTACAGCTATAAGGCTCATTCCATCCTTTTCAGCGGAAGATACGAGTGTTCTTCCCGTTTTTTTGGTATAGCCTGTTTTTCCACCAGTGCAATAATCATAATATTGCGTTAATAATTTATTTTTATTTTGCCAGCTGTATGTTCGATTTTCTGACAAATACGATTGGGCACCTGTAATTTTTCTAAACGTTTTATTTTTCATTGCGTAGCTCATTAAGATTGCCATATCGTATGCAGAAGAATAATGGCTATCCGAATCAAGACCATGAGGGTTATCGAAGTGTGTATGATTCATCCCAAGCCATTTCGCTTTTTCGTTCATGAGATAAACAAACCCCTCTTCACTCCCGCCAATATGCTCACTTATAGCAACAGCTGCATCATTCCCTGATCGAAGCATAAGCCCATAAACCAGATCGTTAATTGTCATTTTTTCTCCCTGCTCTAAATAAATCGAGGAGCCCTCCGTGTATATTGCTTTTCGGCTTGTCTTTGCCTTCTCTTGCATTTTCCCTGATTCAATTGCAATAATCGCGGTCATAATTTTCGTAATACTCGCAATCGATTCTGGATCATGAGCATTCTTTTCAAATAATACTCTACCAGTAGATTGCTCCATTAATATCGCATTTTGACCAGATATTTCCGGCTTTGCTTGTCCAATGGAAGGGAAAAATAGCAAGATAATAAGTACTATTATACCAACTGTTACAATGCGCATAAGCAGGTTTCCTCCTACGGTGGTGTTGTCTATACAGTTTATGCATGTACAATTGAAATATGATTAAAAGAAACAGTTTCGCGTTAGATATTCTATTATGATTGACTTACATTATTGTTCTTTACTGGTTTTTAGGATTTATCCCTCATATAACTGGCAGTAAGACCCCTACTTCAAGTAATAAAGGAAAAGCAATATGGGAAAGTGTGGAGTCCACTGCCAGTAAATGTCCGATTGGTTCAAGGACCTTTAGGTCATACTCTTGTGGTACTAACCATCCGTAGGCGATAAACAAATCCCCCACGGATGGAAGTTTCTCTTTATTGAATATGCGATGTGAATTTATAGAGCGTGGGCATGAGTGAAGAATTAGATATATATATAAAAGCAAATGAGACGTCTGTATGCATGAAAGCTAATGGAAGCATTTCATATCGAACCTTTAGTAATGGAGATCCTTTAACAGTTCAAAAAAAGCCTAACACGTTGAGGCATGGACAAAAGTACTTTATTTTTTAATCTGTTTACTTCAAAGAAGTTCTATCATCACTCCATCCAAAATACTTCACTTTCCGCGGGCATGGCTTCAACTTCCTCGCACAGCTAAGAACGCCCTCAAATGCATTAACAATATACCTATGCCAATTGTTCATTAAAGGAACAGCAGTTTATAACCTACTTTTGTAATTTATAGATACTGCACATCAATTAGAATAAGTTCCACATTAGACTTTTGGCTTTTTTATACCTATTATTTACATTATTCCAATTGACAACATTCCACCAATTCTCGATATATGCTTTTTTGTCGGTTTTATATTGCAAGTAATAAGCATGTTCCCACATATCTAATACTAATAAGGGGATGATATCAGCAATTTGAAAGAATTGATGTTTTTCAAAGGACTGAACCCCTAGCTTTCCGTTCCTCGGGTTCCAATATAGAAGAGCCCAACCATCTCCTTCAACGGAGGTTGCAGTTTTGGTAAACAACGCTTTAAATTGCTCCCATGTGCCAAAATCGTTGTTTAATTTTTGCGATAATTCACCTTCTGGCTGCTTTGTTGAATTGGGAGTCATATTGAACCAAAAAATGGTATGCAGTTGGTGTCCTGATCCATGAAAAGCTTGTTCCCTAAGCCAATATTTCATAAATTTAGCATCTGGCTTTTTAATATATAGTTCTTTCTCCGCTTTATTTAATCCATCGACATAACCTTGATGATGCTTGTCATGATGTAATCGCATTATTTCTTCACTAATGTAAGGTTCGAGCGCATTGTATGCATATGGCAGAGCCGGAAGTTTCCGTTGTCCATATGGAATTCCCTTATTTCTATTGTTTATTTGTTTCGAATGTTTGATATCAAACAAAATTCGCTCTCCTTCTGCATTTATTGCTGTTAAGTCATGTTGACTGATGAATTGTTCCGATTCCTTTAAGTGAAGAATGGTAGATTGCCAACTTCTTAAGCGTTCCAATATTTGTTCATTTTTGTCTTGCGATAGAGATTCATCTAACCCCCGACTTATGTCATTTCCCCAATCCATAAGATCATTTAAATATTGATGTACTGTATTATCCATATTAACCACCTCTATGTACCATATGCCCATTTGCTCTGTCTGTGCATATAGGTAAAGAGGACAGATTACTTATTAGAATGGTTTTTAATCGTTCGACATTCTGCTTCACCGCATAAGAAAAACGGAGCAAAATTCGCTCAGTCCTTATCACTAAATGCTCAGATTTACGCTTCCTCTAGTAGCTATTATGGAATAATAGCTACTGCTTGACCACCACTCCGGCTGCCCACTTCCCTTTCCGTGGGGTTTGTCCTTCAGCTAACTTTTTTAGCAAAACCCGCTCAAAAAAGTGGATCTTCAGGTCAAACATTTCCCACAGGAGTTGAAGTGGCCGGCCTTCGCTATTATCAGGCTCTACAACGCTAGCATGAAGTAACACAGCTGCTTTTATACTCACGGATAGCGATTTTCACTTTACCCATTGTAAAAAAAGTCAACCTATTTACTTATGACAAGAATTGTTGCACCTTCTCATAGCGGAGACGAATTACGTAGACTCCTGCGGGAATTGCGCGAGCCGAAAATCCACTTTGCAACGTGTTCTTCTTTGCAAAGTTAGTTGAGGCCCGTGCCCGCGGAAAGCGAAGCAATTCGTCGGAGCATTGCCAATATACATCAAACATTTCAAAATAACTACTTGGCTTAACGCAGTCATTGCACTGATTTTATACTTTCTTAACTTAGAACAAAAGCGCTAGCGCCCGATTAGAAACGTAATTACTGGAGTGAGCCAATGGAGATAAAGGAAATCACGGTGAGCTTGTGAGCCAATGAGGACTTAGATTAGGGCGATTCATGAAGTCGCTACGTTTCTGGGTGCTGGAGCTGGACACGGCTCAACACGCCCATATTTATCTACATAGGCAATTTTTATAATTTCCTAGACTACAAAAAAACGCTTGCCGCTTCTTCAAGGAACTTGCACTTCCAGTTGAAGGTATATTGCAACGCGCTTTTTATTTAAATGAATCAGTACATTCGTTACTTTAAAGCAACATATAGCATATTAAATTAGTCTGTATTTCTATTCGATAGGTTTTCGCTGAATCGTTCAAAAAACAAATCCGCCTCCGATTCCAGCTCATCTGACTCTGTATTTTCTGGAAGTGGTGGTAACTCCTCAAGTGATGTCAAACCAAAATAAGTTAAAAACTCTTTAGAGGTAGCAAATAATATGGGTTTTCCTACGCTATCCTTTCTCCCCACCTCTTCAATTAAAAGCCGAGAAAGAAGCGTTTGAACTGGTCGATCACTCTTTACTCCTCTAATTTCTTCTATTTCTGTTCTTGTAATTGGCTGCTGATAGGCAATAATTGCAAGAGTTTCTAACGCGGCTTGAGACATCCTTGTCGTTTGAGGAGTTTCTAACAGCTTTTTATAATAAGGACTATGCTCTGGTTTTGTTGTTAAATGATATACTTCATGAGCCTGCATGATCATAATGCCCCGATCGGTATTGTCATAGTCATACTTAAGCTCTTCAATTAAGTGTTCGACTGTTGCTTCCGTAATTTCTAATACTTTAGACAACTGTTTAATCGTTATTCCTTCATTTCCTGAAGCAAACAACAGACCTTCAACAATTGCCTTTAATTTCGTAATTTCCACCTTTATTCCTCCATGTTATACACATATAAAGCTTCCAACTGTTCCGTTTGTTCACAATATACTTGATTCTCTTTCATTAATTCTAAAAGAGCAATAAATGTTACAACGATGTGTGATCGTGATTGATATATAAATAGATCATCAAATAATATTCCATCCTTTGCTTCATTTACAACACGTAAAACCTCTTCCATTCTTTGCTCAATAGATATTTCTGCTCGCTTAATTTTTGTATCTAGTGGTTGATTCCATTTCTTTCGCTCTAACATTTTATTCAATGCATTTAACATATCATATACGGAGGTATCACCTTGAACGACTGCAGGGACTTCCTGTACATAATTATCAAATTCGATAGGTGGCCTTGTGAAAATCTGATTTGCTTCTATTTCCTTCTCCTGTAGCTGGACAGCTGCTTCCTTATACTTTCTATATTCTATTAATCGCTGCATCAATTCTTCCCGTGGGTCTTCCATATATTCCTCCGATTCTTCCTCTAACTCGGGCTTTGGTAGTAGCATTTGACTTTTAATCTCAACAAGCGTCGCTGCCATAACTAAATATTCACTTGCAATATTTAATTCAAGGCGTTGCATTGTATGAATATAAGTCATATACTGCTCTGTAATTGTTGCAACCGGAATATCATAAATATCAATCTCGTATTGATTAATCAAATGCAGTAATAAATCAAGCGGGCCTTCAAATGTATCTAATTTAACCTGGTAAGCTTGATTCAACTTATTCCGTCCCTTCATTCAAAAATTATATCATTAATTATAAACGCCCATACACGAATTGATCTACCGTCATACGTTATTAATGTAAGATAAATGTTATCACAAAACATTTATGCTAAGAAGAAAAAGGAGGTATTTCATCATGAGTGGTGGATATGGATACGGCGGAGGATTCGCGTTAATCGTTGTATTGTTCATTTTATTAATTATTGTCGGTGCTGCTTGGCTCTAAGTAAATAACTTACATGTTAACCAGCACACGAAAATAAAAGCCGGCCCCAATATAGGGCTGGCTTTTTATTCCTTATCCTTCTCTTCCTTAAATGCATCGCATTTTGAATAAAAATGCTGTATCTCCTCTTCAGCACAAACAGCATATTTATCCTGATAAAGGCGAGTTACTTCGTTCATCATCTTTTTGCCAATCCCGAGATTACGATGTGAAGGGTTCACAGAAACATGCTGAATAACAGCGTTAATTTCGCCTTCAACCCTAACCCCTATAGCACCTAAAATATCTTCTTCTTTCCACAAATAAAGATGCCAATCTGGATTTGTTTCATATTCTTTTATCGTTTGTTGCAATTTTTTTACATCTTTTTCTTCTGGCATAAAAGATAATAAACCCATTGCAATTTTTTCTAAGTTCTTCTTAAAGCGTATTAACATAGATACCCCTCATTAACGTTATAACTTATGAAAACTTTGGGAAGTTAATTATATTCCGCGTAGTTAGACGTTGTAAATTTCTGTAGTATTATTCCATAAGCTACAGTTGGAGTTTGTAATTATATTTATGCATGTAAAAACGTATTTGTCAAATTTAGAATTACTATTTATATGTGAATGTTATTTGTTAATCCATTTTTTCTTTCGTACAAGCCGTAACATTTTATACCCATCTGTCTGTTTCCCTTTGTATGCAAAAGGTAACAAATTCATTAAAGCTATCCAACCGTTAAATAACATCGATAGATGAATAAAGGGGTTAGGATGGCTCTGATGAATAGCCCAAAGTATAACAGATACACATCCACTCATAACTGGGCCAAACAGCGAAATAAGAATCTTTTCACGTGGTCGATAACTAGGAGTCCGCTCACTTAATGCGATCCCACCCAAGAAAAATAGTGGAAACAGCGTAATATAAAATTTATTGAAATTAAAGGATATTCCTTTTTTGCCTGTCCCAATAGATATATAGATTCGGTCTGCACCAACCAACCATGCAGCTATAGCATGGCCAAATTCATGTATAAATATACTAATTGGAGCAATTATTGCTAGTAAATAAACAAGCATTATCAATTCCATCTATTCCATCCTTTAGGAAAAACAAACCTATTCGCTGTACACTTTTACTTCCTTCATCACATCGCCATTTTGCATTGATTTAGCAAATTCAATACCAGATGTCACTTGTCCAAAAACGGTATGAACCCCGTTAAGATGTGGTTGTGGCTCATGTACAATGAAAAATTGACAGCTTCCTGTATCTTTACCAGCATGAGCCATTGATAGTGATCCTTCTAAATGTTTATGTGGATTACCTTCTGTTTCACACTTAATCGTATATCCTGCTGAACCAGTTCCGTTACCATTTGGGCAGCCTCCTTGACTTACGAAACCTGGAATTACACGATGAAATGTTAAACCATTATAAAATCCATCATTCACCAATTTTTCAAAGTTAGCAACTGTATTTGGTGCTGCGTCTTCATATAAATCAAATTCAATTTTATTATTATTTTCCATTACAATATATCCTTTTTTAGCCATGTTTAAGTCTCCTTTTCTATTTTCAACTATCGTACATTTTATCACTTAATTTAACGAAAGAAAAGAATTGTTGTTGACATCAGTACTATTCGTAACTTAAATCGTGACTAATAATATCTTGATAGCTCTCACGTTTAACAACTAATTTATCTTGGCTATCCTCTACAAAAACGACAGCTGGTTTAGCAAAACGATTATAGTGATTTGCCATCGAATATCCATACGCACCAGTTGAAAAAACAGCGAGAATATCGCCATGATCTACTTTCGGAAGAGGAAGATCCCAAATTAACATGTCGCCTGATTCACAACATTTACCAGCGATTGATACTTCGCTGATTGGAGGAGCACTGGCTTTATTTGCTATTACAGCCTCGTATTTAGCTTGGTATAACGCTGGCCTTAAGTTATCTGTCATACCGCCATCGACAGATACATAATTTCTAATACCAGGGATATGTTTAATAGCACCTACTGTATATAGTGTTAGTCCTGCATTTCCAGCAATAGCTCTTCCTGGCTCTAACCATATTTCAGGCATTGGTATTGCTAGCATTTGTACATGTTTTTTGACTTCTGTCACCAGTTCTTTAACATAGATATCATAAGAAATTGGCGATTCTTCTGAAGTATAGCGAATTCCATAACCTCCACCTAGATTTAATACTTCAGGTATGAATCCATACGTATTCTTCCAGTTTTTAAGTTCTTGGAATAATACCTCTGTAGCGATCAAGAAACGATCTGTTTCGAAGATTTGTGATCCTATGTGGCAATGTAATCCTTTAAACTTAATAAATTCATGATTCCACAATAATTTAAAGGCTTCTTCAGCTTGGCCGTTATTCAGATTAAAGCCGAATTTTGAATCTTCATTACCAGTCATTATGTATTGATGCGTCTTCGACTCTATTCCAGGTGTAACACGCATTAAAACATCCATTTGCTTGTTATATTCCTTTAATAATCTTCCAATAAGCTCAATTTCTCGAAAATTATCAACCACTATACAACCAATATCGTTTTCAATTGCCATGCGCAGCTCATTCAAACTTTTATTATTTCCATGGAGATGGATTTTTTCAGTTGGAAATTCTGCTTGCAGCGCTGTGTACAATTCGCCCTCAGAAACCACATCTAAACACATGTTCTCCTGTTTCATTATTTGTAACATAGCAATACTTGAAAAAGCTTTACTTGCATAGGCAACTTTAGCTGTAACCTCCATTTTATCAAAGGTCTCGATAAATGCTTTGCAATTGTTACGTATTATATTTACATCATAGACATATAGTGGTGTGCCATACTTTTGTGCAAGTTCGACAGCATCTGCCCCACCTATAACTAGATGCCCTTTGTCGTTTACCTCAAATGGATGGTTATCAATAATCATTGTGAAAGTCCTCCATAATGGTTTTCTGAATTTATAATTAAAAACTTTATCATAATAAAATATAAATGAAAAGAGGATGGCTCAAAAGTATATTATTCACATCATAATTCGAACGATTAAAACTAGTCTCACTATAACTCTAAAAGAAAAATAATGGGTGAAATCATTGGTTGATGACTTTACCCACTACCATTAGTATGTTTATTTGTTCTATTTTTTTGAGGGTTGACGGTAATTATTTTTCGGGTGGACAATACTAGGTCGACTATTTGTAAACGGCATAGGGATTCGCACAATCGTATGTAGCATGGCTTTTGCATTAAATGGCATAAACGGCCATAAATAAGGTGTTTTTAAGGATTTTAAGCTTGCTAATACGATGAGGTGAACCAAGAATAACCCAATAAACCCATAAAGTCCAAACATGCCGGTAATAATAACAAACAGGATGTTAACAATTTTATTCGAGATACTAAGCTCATAACTTGGTGTTACATAAGATCCAATTGCGCTTATAGAGACATAGAGGATTACTTCCGGACTAAACATTCCCACATCAATAGCAATTTGTCCAATCAATACAGCAGCAATCAATCCCATCGAGGTTGAAAGCGGATTTGGCGTATGGATTGCTGCCATTCGTAAAAATTCAATTCCGACCATCGCCATTACAATTTGAACCGGAATAGATATATTACCGTCTTCATTTGGCCCGATAAAAGCCAACTCTTTTGGTAATAGCTCCGGCTCCATTACAAATAATAACCATAATGGTAACAAGTACATGGAAGCAAAAACTGCAAAAAATCGAATCCAACGCACAAACGTTCCGATGGCTGGTGTTTGTCGATATTCTTCAGCATGCTGTAAATGATGAAAAAAAGTCGTTGGTAATATGATCACACTGGGCGATGTATCAACCGTAATTAATACATGACCTTCCAGTAGGTGATTAGCTGCTACGTCCGGTCTTTCTGTATAACGAACGAGTGGGTATGGTATCCATTTACGATTTATGATAAATTCATCAATTGTTTTATCTGCCATCGAGATACCATCAATTTCAATTGCCTCAATTCGTTCTTTTATAAGATGTATTAATCCTTCATCCGCAACGTCCTGAATATAACTAAGACATACGTCTGTTTTTGATCGCTCACCCACTTTTAACATTTCATTCCGTAGTCTAGCATCTCGAATCCTTCTTCTAGTCAAAGCAGTATTTTCAATAATGTTTTCCGTGTATCCATCACGTGAACCACGAACAACACGTTCTGTATCAGGTTCTTCTGGGGTTCTTCCCGGATAATTCCTAACGTCAACAATAAATGCGTAATCCTCACCATCTACAAACACAACAATGAGTCCTGATAGCATTTGATCCACTGCTTCATCCATTGTTTTTGCTTGATTCACCTGTTGATGGAGTAAACGATTTTCTATAATCTCTGGTAGCTTTTTGCTATTTGACTCATGATCATTTAAATTCACTAATTCTTTTATTAAATCTTGAATGATGATGGAATCACATAAACCAGTTACATAATATATTTGTACCTTTCTTTTCAAAAGTACAATTTCACGAAACCCAAGATCAAACGATACACCGATACCAAGTCGTTTTTTTAAATAGTTTTCTGTATCCTTTATTTTTGGAGAGATTGGTATTTTCTTATCTTTATTATTCATCATGTATCGCCTCGATTCTTATTGTTTTACAAAATAAACCCATTGAAATATCGATCCAGCTATTTTACCAAACACAATTGCCATTAATAGCCACATTGTGTGCTTTTCAATACCTATTCGTTTATATAGTATGGGGAATACATTTAAAACCTCGGTTAATGCTGCAGCAAGCATTCCGTTAAATATTCCTTGTAATATACCCCAGATCATAATAAATACAAAGGAGTAATTCCAGGTAATATTAGTGAATGACAAAAACGTACCAAAAAGTGACCCAAGCAAAATACATGCCGCATAAATATTAAGAAATGGTTCTGTTTTACTCAGTTGAATAAGCCGAGGAACAATACCTAAGACAGTAATAAATGCTACATAACCACCCCCAACAGCAAGACCACCAGCAAAGCCAATAATTAATTCGATGAGGCTATTTAGGAGGGGGGGCATCGTTTAATTTATTCTCATAATGAATCACATAATTATCGAGATCCTGCTGATAGTTATAAATTTCTACTTCTAAGGGGCTGGGCTCTTCATTAAACCGTTTATTAAACCAATGGTTAAAGAACAATAACATGCCAATACCTAATCCAAACGAATAGGGAATTTGAAGCCATAATGGAAATTCTTTTTCTTGACCTGTTAGTAAGTAATGAATTTTTTGGTGAACTTCCTGCATACTCACATCATAATGGAAATTCATAATCGTCATCGCTGTCCCAACGAATAAAAGAATCCAAACACCAATTGCAATCATTACGGATGGTGACTTCTTTTTCTCTTGGATACGTATTATGGTTTGCGGTGGTCCGATTAGTTGGAATTCCAGGTTGGTGAAATCATGATTTAAATGCTCTATAATTAAAAAGCTGTCAAGGATTACAATGTTTTTATCTTTTTTTGTTATTCGATAAATAGGTAAATTTTCCAGCTTTTCTTTCTCTGACGCATTAGTCGAAAGATATGCAATATCTTTAAGCTTTAATTCTTGATAACCTATTATCTCCATATTTTTTTTCATTCGTAAATATACCTGTTCTGCCATAAAATCATCCCTTATTGCGTTAATCTATAGCTAGTATTTGTCATTATTGCAATAATTATCACGAAGAATTACTAATACAGGTTTGGACATCGCTAAATCGAATATATGTAAAAACGAATAATAATTCTAAGCTAATTATACTTACGGGAAAGGTTTCAGGAAGAACATAATCAGCTATGATTAACTGACCAATATACATTCCTCTTTTAATAAAATAAACGATAAAAACCGAACTAATATCCGGATATTAACTTCATATAATCGGATTATCGTTCGGTTTTTACAAATATTAATTTCTTTTGAACTTGTAGAGATAAACAGCATTATTTTTTCTGTATTTTCGTACTTACGAATGTTTTTCCATTTTATGAATCAATATTTACTTTCATCTCATGTAAAATCTTTTTCTCCAGCCTAGATACTTGAACTTGCGATATCCCAAGTCGATCTGCTACTTCTGATTGTGTCTGATCTTTATAATATCTCAAGTAAACAATTAATCTTTCTCTTTCACTCAACCCCCTAATAGCTTCTTGCAGGGTTAGTTTTTCGAACCATTTTGAATCCTGATCTGATATTTGATCTAGTAGAGTAATTGGATCTCCATCATTTTCAAATACTGTTTCATGAATAGACTGTGGTGATTTTCCAGCTTCTTGAGCGTGAACAACATCTTCAGAAGAAATTTCTAACGCATCTGCAATCTCGTTCACGGTTGGTGATCTGCCTAGTTGTTTTGTTAATTCATCTTTCTTTTTACGGATTCTATTACCTGTCTCTTTAAGAGAACGACTAACTTTGACAGTACCGTCATCTCGAATAAACCGTTGGATTTCACCGATTATCATTGGTACTGCATAAGTTGAAAAGCGTACATCATACGAAAGATCAAACTTATCTATTGATTTTATTAAACCAATACTTCCAATTTGAAATAAATCATCGGGGTCATATCCTCTATTTATAAATCGTTGTACAACGGACCATACGAGACGGATATTTTTTTCTACTAATATATCTCGTGCTGCTTTATCTCCCTTTTGACTTTTGTCGATTAGTCCTTTTACTTCTTCATCCGTCAAGGTCTCGTTTCTGTTATCACCTTTTACGTTAACATTCATAGGCAGAACCTTTCACTATGAACACACCGTTTTGCTTTTCGTAAGCTGCTTAGTCATGTGTACGGTTGTTCCTTTATCAGGTATGGATATGACCTCAACAGTATCCATAAAATTCTCAATAATCGTAAAGCCCATCCCCGATCTTTCTAATTCTGGCTTGGAAGTATAAAGCGGCTGGCGCGCCTCGTCCACATCGCTAATTCCAATTCCCTCGTCCTTTATCGTTAATTCCACTTCACCATCTATTAATGCACAGGTAATATATACTTGATGATGTGCTTCATTATTATAACCATGAATGATGCAGTTTGTGACAGCTTCAGAAACTACAGTTTTTATTTCTGTTAGCTCGTCCATCGTTGGGTCAACCTGACTGACAAAAGCAGCGACGGTAACTCTAGCAAATGATTCATTTTCGCTAATACTAGCAAATTGCACTGCCATTTCATTTTTCATGATGCCACCCCCAAAGTCTCTAATGCAAATGCTTCATTCTCCTCAAGACGAACAATTTTAAATAATCCTGACATTTCAAATAAACGTTTAACCGGCGGAGAAATAGAACATACGACCATTTCTCCACCAAGTTGTAATACTTCCTTATATCTGCCTAACACAACACCTAACCCTGAGCTATCCATAAAAGTCATTGCTTCAAGATTTAATAACACATGCTTTACATCATTTTTGTACATAATCTCTTTCCACTCATTTCGTAATAACTCTGCTTCATGATGATCTAATTCACCAGAGAGTCTGACGATCAAGACATCTTCTTTAATAGCAAATGTTGAACTAAGACCCATAGTCTTTCCTCCTTTTTATACAAAAACTGTATTTATTTCATTTCTTGATTTGATGGGTCGATTCCTGCTACATGACAAAAGAAGAACTTATTCGGTTAAAATAGTATGTTTTATTCATTTTTCGCCATTCTTTGCAAGGTTCTCTTTAACAAAGTAAAGTACGATGCTTCATCTATTGTTTCTTTGATCGTTAAATCTGTTCGAGAGATAATTTCATCTCCATTTTTAACTATTAACTCGCCTACTTTATCCCCTCTAAAAATCGGCAGAGATAATGCATGGTGAACGTTAACTTCGGTTGCTATATCGTCCATTGATTCACCTTTTTTATGAAGTGTACTAATAGATTCGGATGCCACAACATCTGTTATTGTTTTATCAGCCTTCAACAGCTTAAGATCGGTTATTTTATCGCCCTTCTCAAATAATTTATTGGTTTGATAATGATTAAATGCAAAATCCAACATTCCTGAAACAGCAGCGTTCCGTTCTTTTGTTGTTTTTGCCCCCATAACAACGGCAATGACTCGCATTTCCTCTTTTTCAGCTGTAGCCGTCAGACAATACTTCGCTTCATTTGTATAACCAGTTTTTAGGCCATCAACACCTGGATAGAATTTCACTAGTTTATTTGTATTAACAAGCCAAAATTCATTATCCTGCCCCTTACGTAAATAATCTTCATAAATGGATGTATAGTCTGTAATGGATTCATACTTTAATAATTCCTTTGCCATTATTGACATATCATAAGATGTACTATAATGATCCTCGGCAGGTAAACCAGTTGCATTTTGAAATTTCGTGTCCTTTAAATCTAATTCCTTGACCTTATCATTCATCTTTTTGACAAATGCTTTTTCGCTACCAGCAATTCTTTCAGCTAGTGCTACACTAGCATCATTTCCAGATGCTACAGCTACGCCCTTAAGTAAATCCTGCACACTCATTTCTTCTCCTGATTCTAAGAAAATTTGAGAACCTCCCATAGACGCAGCGCGATCACTAACGCGTACCGTTTCATCCAGTTTTAATTTTCCCTCATCCAGAGCCTCCATAATTAAAAGCAATGTCATTATTTTCGTCATACTTGCAGGTGGTAATTTCTCATGTGCATTTTTATCGAATAAAACCTCACCTGTGTCTCTCTCCATTAGAATTGCCGATTTAGTATTCTCTGCAAGCTTTTCCGTGTCAGAACCCGCTTCCTCTGCAAAAACAGGTGAGCTTAGATGAATTAACAACGTGATAACCATACTAACAACCAAAAGACCTCTTTTCATCCTTATACCCTCCAATAAAGTGAATCCTTTTTCAGAAGGAAGTTATCTTATTTTCACTTCTGAAATCATGCGAACAAAGGTAGCAAACGCTAAGTCTTGAACATGAAAAGATCGATGTTCAGAAACCTTTATGCCAAACGTCTATTTACAGATATTCTGTAAACAAACAATTCGTTTTTTACAGGCCGTCCTTTCTCGGTAAGTGTATTGTTAATTCGAGCGTTAGGATCCTGTCTACCTAAAATAAACTATATACATTCAGCATAACCAATTGCAGTTCCCAATATACGTTTATTCATGAGTAAAGATCGTTAAAAATGATCACTGTAACAAGAACAAAAGCGGAAGCGCCCGTCTAGAAGCGTAGCGACTGGAGCGAGTCAATGGAGATAAAAGAATAACGGTGTGCTTGCGAGCCGATGATGACTTAGATTAGGGCGATTCGTGAAGTCGCCTCGTTTCTGAAGGCTGGTGCTGAACGCAGCTCGTCCATATTGATCCACATGCGCTAATTTTATAATTTCCTATACTCAAATAAAATCTCTCTGTTCGTCACATTTACAAACAGAGAGATTACATGTTTAGATCTATTAATTTAGCGGCAAATTATTTTATTTAGTAACTGTGTCATATATTAACGTAGGTGCATCTATTATCTCTTCAGAAATGGTTATGCTTGCATATAGTTTTTCTTTCACTTCATCTACATTTTCAGAATTGGAATGAATGGTTAATAAAGACTCACCAGCTTCAACCTTGTCTCCAATTTTTTTATGCAATACTAGTCCAACAGCAAGGTCAATTTCTGATTCTTTTGTAGCTCTTCCAGCACCTAACATCATTGCTGCAGTACCAATATCATCAGCAATGATTTCGGCAACTGTTCCTCCCTTTTTGGCCGGCAGGTCTACTTTAAAGGAAGCTTGAGGCAGCAAATGTGGCTGATCTACAACTGTTGCATCTCCACCTTGTGAAGATAGAAATGTTTTGAATTGATTTAATGCCTTGCCATTATGCAGATTTTCTTGAAGTTTTGCTCTGGCTTCTTCTAGGGTTTCGGCTTTCTCAGCTAAAACAACCATTTGACTTCCTAATGTTAAACAAAGCTCCGTAAGATCTTTTGGCCCTTTGCCTTGTAATGTGTCAATAGCCTCATTAATTTCTAGTGCATTACCAATTGCATTTCCTAACGGCTGGCTCATGTCAGAAATTACTGCCATCGTATTTCTTCCAACTTTATTTCCAATGGTTACCATTGCTTTTGCTAATGCCTTGGCATCATTTAGTTCTTTCATAAAGGCACCTGCGCCAGTTTTTACATCTAGAACGATGGCATCAGCGCCTGAAGCAATTTTCTTACTCATGATGGAGCTAGCAATTAGTGGTATTGAATTGACTGTTGCAGTAACGTCTCTTAATCCATATAATTTTTTGTCAGCAGGAGTTAAGTTCCCAGATTGGCCCACTACAGCTACCTTGTTTTTATTGACAAGCTCAATAAATTCATCGTTAGTTATTTCTACATGAAATCCAGGAACGGCTTCTAGTTTATCAATTGTTCCACCAGTGTGACCTAAGCCCCTTCCACTCATTTTAGCAACTGGGACGCCTAAAGAGGCCACCAATGGTGCTAAAATTAATGTAGTCGTATCACCAACACCACCAGTTGAATGCTTATCTACTTTAATCCCATCAATTTCAGATAAATCGATTTGATCGCCAGATTCTACCATCGCTTTGGTAATTTGCGCACGTTCATCATCCGTCATATCTTGAAAATAAATAGCCATTAACAATGCACTAGCCTGATAATCTGGAATGTTACCATTGGTATAGCCATCTATAAAATAGTTAATTTCTTCTGTTGTTAAGGCTTGACCATTGCGTTTTTTCTCAATAATGTCATACATTCTCATTTTTTATCACCTTTTAATCATTTTGGGGTAATGTTTCTATTACTTTTTTCACAAATGTTAAGAAGGATTCTCTTACTTGCTCTGTTGTTTCTATTACTTCATGATGCGTTAAAGGCTGATCTAAGATTCCCGCAGCCATGTTAGAAATACAAGAGATTCCTAACACACGAATACCTGCATGTCCAGCTACAGTCACTTCAGGAACCGTAGACATACCGACTGCATCCCCACCTAACGTACGAAGCATACGTACTTCTGCTGGTGTTTCATAAGCTGGGCCAGTATTTCCTACATATACACCTTTTTGTACATGTAATTGAATGTCTTTTGCGCATGCCTCCGCGTGTGCAATTAGCGATTTATCATAGACATTGGACATATCTGGAAAACGGACTCCTAAATGTTCATCATTCTTACCAATGAGCGGACTATCTCCCATATTATTGATATGATCGGAAATTAACATCAAATCACCAGGCTTGAAATCTTCATTTATACCGCCAGCTGCGTTTGTAACAATAATAGATTCAATACCTAGTTCTTTCATTACCCGAACTGGAAAAGTTACTTGTTGCATTGTGTAACCCTCATAATAGTGAAAACGTCCTTGCATGGCAATAACTTGCTTTCCTTTTAATGTTCCCGCAACTAGCTGTCCCTTATGACCAGCAACAGTGGATTCTGGAAAATCAGGAATATCCTTATATGGAATAGTAATTGGGCTTTCTATTTCCTCTGCCAGTACTCCTAGTCCAGAGCCAAGAATCAAACCAATCTCTGGTTTCTTATCTAGCTTCTGCTGCAAAAATTCACTTGCTTCTCGAACTGCGCTATAATTCATTTTATAAATCCCCCTTAGGTTTAATATCCTTTAGAAAGCTTATTCCATACGTAGGCATGTTCACCTCAAAATTATCAGCAATTGTAGCTCCTATATCTGCAAATGTCTGACGTAATGGTAATTCTTTTCCTTCGACAATACCTTTATGATGTACCAACAAAGGAACAAATTCCCGAGTATGGTCCGTACCGTGATGTATAGGGTCATTTCCATGATCAGCTGTAATAATTAATAAATCATCATCCTTCATTTCTGCAAGAACTTCAGGCAGTCTAGCATCGTAGGCCTCCAACGCTTCTCCATAACCTTGAGGATCTCTACGATGACCATATTTTGCATCAAAGTCAACTAAATTTAAGAAGCTAATTCCAGTAAAATCCTTCTTCATTGATGCAACTAACTGTGTCATCCCATCATCGTTATCCTCCGTTCGAATCGCTTCAGTGACTCCCTCACCATCATAAATATCTGAAATCTTCCCTAGAGCAATAACATCATAATTATTTTCTTCTAATTCATTCATGACAGTTTTCCCAAAAGGTTTGAGTGCATAATCATGTCGATTAGAGGTCCTCTCAAACGCCCCTGGTTTCCCAATAAATGGGCGAGCAATCACCCGACCGACCATATACTTCTCATCTAACGTTAGTTCTCTCGCAATTTCGCATATACGATATTGCTCTTCAATGGGAATAACATCCTCATGGGCAGCTATTTGCAATACAGAGTCAGCAGAGGTATATACAATTAAGGAGCCTGTTTCCATATGCTCAGCGCCTAATTCTTTAATGATTTCTGTACCTGAAGCTGGTTTATTACCAATAACTTTCCGCCCAGCCTTTTCCTCTAGCTCTTCAATTAATTCTTCAGGGAATCCTTCAGGGAACGTTCTGAAAGGCTGTTCGATATGCAAGCCCATAATTTCCCAATGACCAGTCATCGTATCTTTTCCGTTGGAGGCTTCCTGCATCTTTGTATAATGTGCTTTCGGTGAATCCGCTTTATCAATTCCTGCAATTGGTCGAATATTGCTTAAACCCAACCTTCCCATATTTGGCATATGTAGACCTTTCATATGCGACGCAATATGGCCAAGTGTATCAGCGCCTTTATCATTAAATTTATCAGCATCAGATGCTTCTCCAATTCCCACTGAGTCCAATACAATTAAAAATACACGCTTGAAATTTTTCATGGTATATCCCTCCTAAATATTATATTCCCACGATAGCCATGAAGTATGTCTATAATTCGTTGTAGGATGTCAGACGACTTAAAAAAATAAAAAGCTATGCTCTTGGATGATAGTTCATATATATATCTTTTAATCTAGCTTTCGTAACATGTGTATAAATTTGGGTTGTAGATATATCAACATGTCCAAGCATTTCTTGAACTAAACGCAAATCTGCACCATTCTCAAGTAAATGAGTTGCAAATGAATGCCTTAATGTATGCGGTGTAATTTTCTTATGAATTCCTGCTTCAAGCGCTGCTTTTTTTAATATTTTCCAAAATCCTTGGCGTGTCAACGGTTTACCGTGCTGATTGACAAATAAAATATTACTATCTCCTTGGCGTTTAATTAACTTACCGCGGGCTTGCTGCAAATAGTTTTCCACTGCCTGGATAGCAACATTACCTAGAGGAACGATCCGTTCCTTCGCTCCTTTTCCAAAGCACTGTACAAACCCCATGGTTAAATGAAGATCAGATATTTTTAAATGGATCATTTCACTTACTCGAAGACCTGTAGCATATAGTAGTTCTAACATTGCTTTATTACGTATATGTAATGCAGTATCTGAAGGTAAACTTAATAATGCTTCTATTTCTTGGATCGATAATACATCTGGAAGCTTTCGTTCCTTCTTAGGTGTTTCAATATGTAAGCTAGCATCATGTGTTACGACTTGCTCCCGAATTAAAAATTGATGAAATGCACGAATAGATGAAATATGACGCGCAATTGTCGCAGAGGATTTCCCATCGTCTTTTAACACATAAAGAAAATTGGTAATATCATTTCTTGTAACTTGTTCCCAGTTAGCTTTGTTTACAGAGGTTTTAATAAAATCTATATATGCTGTTAAGTCACGTCGATAAGAAGTTAATGTATTATCTGATAATCCTCTTTCAATTAATAAATAGTGATAAAAATCCTCTGCAATATCTGAAATCATCTTTTACTCTCCTAGCCGGAAAAATAAGTTCAATCGATCAAAAAAAGTTGGTTCTTCATTAAATACTTTTACTGCTGGTCCCTCTGGTGGATCATATCGATGATATTGTTCATATTCTGCATGCATTATTCGTAAACCAAAATAAAATAAAAATGTACACGCAATAAAGATGACGAACACCTTTACCATATCCCACAGTATTCTTTTCATTTATTGTGCTCCTCTAATCATAATATATCCTATTAAAAGATATGCCAGAAAAGAAGAACAATATACATAATACTATCATTCAAATGGGAAAAAATCTGTAATTACAATGTACCGCTTTTAACTTGGTTTGTAAATTATTTTCTTTTAAATAAAAAAAGGCTGCTAGTAAGTATTGGAAACGCTAACTAGCAAAACTTGCATGGTAACTAGCTAACTAGAAGCGTTCATAGTAACAGCCTGACATTGTTTACAGATGCCATGAAAAGTTAAACGATGGTCTTTTACTTGAAATCCCCATTCATTTTGAACAATTTTCTCCACATCTTCGAGTAAATCATCTTCGATTTCTTCTACTGAACCACATTCCGTACATACCAAATGATGATGAAAATGTTTAGCTCCTTCTTTACGAAGATCATAGCGTGATACACCATCACCAAAATTTATTTTATCCACAATCTTTAGTTCTGATAATAATTCTAATGTACGATATACTGTAGCTAAACCAATTTCTGGAGCTTTTTCCTTAACAAGCAGGTATACATCTTCTGCACTTAAATGATCGTCTTCCCTTTCCAGCAAGACTCTAACAGTCGCTTCTCGTTGAGGAGTAAGCTTATAGCTTTGCGAATGCAGTTGTTTTTTTATCCGATCAATTCGATGTTCCATGACAGGTTCCCTCCCTCATATCCCACCTTTATTATATGCACCGATTAAAAGTGTGTCAAAATAAAATATTATTATTTTATATTTATAATAATTATAGTTTAAGTTTGATTATTAGTAAAATGATCGGATTAACATTTGCATTGCTTCATTGGAAACAAAAGATTCTAGTAAAGCAGCTATACAAGAGAAGGCGACTAGAAATGAAAATAATGTTACATATTTACCAAATGGCTGGAATACAGGTTGTGCCATTTTTCTTGTAAATAATTTACTCAATAAGGTCAATGAGAAAATCATGGATAAACTTCCGGCGGTAATATAAATAGGAATAATTAACATATTTTGTGGTGCAATCGACAGTGCCGCCAATAATAATCCATCAAAACCAAGCTGATTGACAATAAACCCTACAGAAAATCCCACTACAAGCCCTTTAATAAAAATTAACACCCAAACCAATGGCAAGCCAATTACTGAAAGTCCTAATATAAATAATAGTAGCAAATATTTAGTATGGTACAAGAAGCTACTTTTAAAAATATCCATGCGTTCCATTTCTTGATTATCAGCAATTTGTCCAAAAAATCGTTCTAAATAAAAGAATAGATCCTGTTTTTGAATAAAATTCATACTATTAACGAGGATAGCTCCAAATATAATCCCTGTTAGAAATAAAATAACCATAAAAAGATAAATCGTGGCATGTTCTTTTACATGAGTCGTTAGAAGTGTTTTATTTTTGTACATTGGAATCCTCCATTCAATATACTGCTATACTAAAAACTATGAAGAATTCCAATTAAAAATACCAAGTTTTCTATTATCCTACTAGATGAATTTAGGTTAATTTAATCGTACCGTATCTACCTCCACCGCCTTCGATAATCTTTAGCTTGCCTTGACGCATCTGAATAATTGCATGAGCTAAATCGCTTGGAATCACCGAGGTTAATTCCTCGAAAGTTGCGTGATGAATCACTTGCATTTCCGTATCAAACGCAGTTAACAGTTTTTCATACGTTCTCTTTCCCAATTTAGGAAGATACTCTAATGGAGCTTGGTACGTATATGGTGGCCTATCATTAGTAGGAGCACTTATGTCTTTTAATTCTAAGATTCTATCCGACACACCTTTAATAAGTTTGTTCGAAAAACAATGAGGACAGTTTTGAACATTTAACGAAACGACCGAAAAGCATTGATTACACACCGTTTTATGATATTTACCTAGTCGCGGATTCATACCGTAGTTATGGGCAATTTTTCTGTTCTGCTGTTGGTGCAGTGCCAAATACAATTCGTTAAATGAAGGCTCCATCATACATATTATTTGATATTCTCTTGCTATTTTTGCTAAGGAGTGTGCATCAGAGTTAGAAAGAAACGTATAATCATGTAGTTCTTGAATTTGATCTGCCATATGAGTATCCGAACTTAGACCTAATTCTATTCCATCAATCAAATCACGATCAAATACCTCTGATAATGTTTGCTCCACACCTTTCCCATACAAGCTTTTAAATGGCGTAAACACATGAGCTGGAATAAATATTCCTTTTAGCTGCTTTACTTTATATTGCAGCTCTTTTCCTGTACCGTAATACCTCTGAGAACTTAGACCAATGTTCTTCATTCGCTGACGTAGCCATGCAGAAAATTGTTGCATGTATTGCAAGGTTGGAAAATAACAAAGTACATGAATCGGGCCCTGACAAGCTTCATCATAGACTTCGATTTCTGAACCGAGAATTAAAGTAACTTTTTCAAACCGAATGCCTCCATCAACCAATTCATATGCTTTGCCTTCTTCAATTAATTCCATAATCTCCTGTTGTACAGCGGGCGCCTGACAATCTATAACACCTATTAAATCCATACCTTTATTACGACTGGATTCCTCTAACACACTCGTTAGCGTTAAATTTTTTGAAGCGGTAATTTTGACGGGATGATCGTACTTATCTCGGCCAATATGAATGTGTAAATCAGAAAAATACGGCTTAAGCAATTATTTCATCCCCAGTGCATGTAAATATAAGATTGCGTAATTTGTTTTGGCATCATGAATCTCTTCCTGTTCCACTAGTTGCTTTGCTTCTTCAAGTGTTAACTTTCTAATACTAATAAATTCATCTTCATCGCCCGCTATTGGTTGATCAACTAACTCTAACGTATCTGTGATATAAATATACATTCGTTCATTCGCAAACCCTGGCGAAGTATAAAAGGAAGTAACAAAAGAAAGATCTTTCGTTGTGTAGCCTGTCTCTTCTTCTAATTCCCTAATCGCTGTTTCTTCGGGATCTTCTCCAACTTCTAACTTTCCTGCTGGTATCTCAATTAACGATTTTTCTAGTGGCTTACGATATTGTTCAACAAATACAATTTTATTATCCTTCGTTATTGGTATTATTGCCACAGCACCAGGATGATCTATGATTTCACGTTTTGCCGTCTTACCGTCAGGCAATACAACATCATCCACTTTTAAATGTACAACTTTCCCATCATAAATAACTTCCGAACTAATTGTCTTTTCTTCAAATTTCTTCATTACTATCACCCTTCAACCAAATTTCTGTTTCTATTCTAGCATATTTATACTGCGGTCATTTCAATTAATTGTTTTACCAATTACTTCAATTTACAATAAACATATACCATAAACATTGGAATGGAGGCTAGCTAAAATGAAAAAAAATCAGATTGGAAGTTCAGACATATATATTTCTCAACTTACGCTGGGGTGTATGTCACTTGGAAAAGACACTGCTAAAGCAAAAAGCATGATTGATATGGCATTAGAGCATGGAATCAATCATTTAGATACAGCTGATTTATATGATTTTGGAGATAATGAAGAAATTGTTGGATCGGCTATTAAACACAGACGAGAAGATGTAGTGCTTACAACAAAAGTCGGAAATCATTTTAATAGAGAGACGAGAAAATGGTATTGGGACCCTTCGAAAGAACACATCCAACAAGGTGTTAAAGCCAGTCTAAAACGCTTGAATACGGACTATATCGATTTTTATATGCTACATGGTGGGACAATTGACGATCCAATTGATGAAACAATAGAAGCTTTTGAAATACTTAAAAAAGAAGGTTTAATCCGAGCATACGGTATATCTTCTATTCGCCCAAACGTTATTCGAGAATATGTAAAACGCTCTGCAATGGATGGTATAATGATGCAATACAATTTATTGGATCGCCGACCAGAAGAAGAAATACTTGACCTTTTAGATGAAAATAACATTAGCGTTCTAGCTCGTGGTCCATTAGCAAAAGGAATATTAAGTAATCAAGCAGCGAAGCAAATCGCCGCTAAAGGAGAAACAGGATATTTAGATTATTCCTATAAAGAATTACAATCTATAAATGACGAGCTAACCAAACTTAGCTCTAATAAAAATGAGCTATCTTTCCGCTATATACTAAAGCATCCGGCTGTTGCTAGTGTAGTTTTCGGAGCTAGCTCAATTGATCAATTAAAAGAAAATATCAACGGCGACTTTAACAAAGAATTACAGGATGATACGTATCATAACCTAAAAAAAATCACTAAACCAGTTACTTATCAAGCACATAGATAAGAGGTTTCCTTGGTTCGTGTTAGCAAATAGAGTTAAAAACACTCGTACTAGTTACGTAGACGTGTCCACCCACCTGTCATCTGTTAGGATTCATGGACCCATTGGATGTCTTCCTTTCGATAGGGAGCCTCACCATTTCAAATAAAGTGAAACTTCAATCTGTAGGGTCTTACTGCTTGTTGTATGTGGATCAATAGAAACAAAAGCGCAAGCACCTGAATAGAAACGTAGCGACTGGAGCGAGTCAACGGAGATAAAGGAATTCACGGTGTGCTGGCGAGCCGATGATGACTTAGATTAGGGCGGTCGCCTTCCTGGGCGCTGGAGCTGGAATCGGCTCAACACGCCCATAATTATCCGTATGGGCAAACTCTATAATTTCTTAGAGTATGATAAAAGAAGCTGAGACAAAAGAATGAAGAAATAATTGAAAACGAACGATAATTAGGTTTAACTTAATTATCGTTCGTTTATTGATCAGAACAATTCATTTAGCACCTGAAATAAGCGAGACTCTGGCGGGAACTGCACGAGTCTGAAGATTCACGTGGTAACGTGTTTTTCTTTACCAAGTTAGCTGAGGCCTTGCCCGCGGAAAACGATTATAGTTTCACGGTGCGGCGATGATAACATGATTATTCGTATTTTGAGTAAAGAAGTTGTGTTTTGTCCCAACCTCTTTCTTTATCTAAAATTCCTTTGTATCGACCTTTGAAAAGGTGAATAAAGCTTTCCTTTATTTAATAATGTCCTCTGGGGAAATAAACAGATTAAGAATTCCTTCAGGACTCGATAGACGAAACATTCCTTTGTTATAATCTAACCTCATCTTTTTCGCAAAAAATATGGCTTGTTGGTTTTCAACATATACCGTAAAATCTTTGTTTTTTATTTGTTGATAGTTGGTTTTCTGTTGATCTGTAAAGCGTAACGTCGGAATTCCGTTCACACCACAGCCACAGCCTTCTATATCATACCAAAATAACAAATAAGGATCGTGTTGCTTCTCTAACTCTGCTAATTTGTCTTTTGCTTTTTGCGATATATTAAGCTCAATTTCATTGTTCTTCATCTTTACGTCAACCCTCAATTATTTTTTGGCAAACTGCTTTTTTAATACTCGTTCCATAGGTCCAGGAAGCACCTGATATAATCTGCTTCCTGCATCCATCCACCATGGTAAATTGATTTCTCGTTTCTTTACAAACAAATAACGAATGATTTTTTGTGCCACCTGATCTGGATCAAGCATATATTTTTGAACGTTCTTTTGATAGGTTCCATCTGGATCTGCAGAAAGAAAAAAATTAGTTTGAACAGGTCCTAAATTTACGGCAGTTACTTCTATTTTACTATCCGTTAATTCTTGTCGAAGCCCATTAGTAAAACCCAATACTGCATGCTTGGTTGCACTATAGATCGCTGCCTTTGGCGTAGCAAGCTTTCCAGCTTGTGAAGCGATATTAATGATGTGTGCTTCTCCTTCAAGTGTAGCAAAATAAGGAAGTATCTGCTTCGTTATTTGGATTAGCGCATGAACATTTAATTGAAACATTCGCTCAATATCTTCTTCATTCATGTGCATGACATCTTCAAAAATTCCTATTCCCGCATTATTTATTAGACCTTGGATTTTTTGATGTTCAGTTAAGATATTGGCTATCACTTGTGTACGGTCTTTACGATGCCCTAAGTCCACCTTATAAACATAGCATTCTACAGAAAATTGTTTCTCTATCTGCTCCTTGATCTTTTCTAATTTATTTATAGAACGAGCCAATATAATTGGTATACCACCATTTTTCGCAATGTGCCATGTTAGCCTCTCTCCAATGCCACTTGAAGCTCCAGTAATGATAATCTTTTTACCTGATATCTTAGTTTGCATAATAAATAAGCTTTCCATCCTCCGTTTTTTTAGTAATACGTCCCTCGTTCTCTAAATAATCTAATTGGCCAATTGTTTCAGACATCGTGAGATCGATTTGATTTTTGAATTGCCTTGGAAATATTTGTGTGCATAATTGAAACGGTGTTTGCGGCTGAGTTATTAATAAATCAAAGACCTTATCTGCTCTTTCCTGCTGTTTTTTTAGTCTGTTTTCGATTAAGCTCTTAGGTTTTTGTACCACCTGACCATGTCCTGGTAACACACAGTCCACTCGCAAATCAATACATTTTTGTAAATTACGGCGATATTGAAGCATAGGCTTTGGTCTAAATTCGATCGACTCGCCCGGTGATGGTGGTTCCATAAGTGGATTAGAAGAAATATGCTCTAATATATGATCTCCCCCAACTAGTAGCCGATCGGTTTTACGTAAAAAAGAAAGATGACTTTGCGCATGACCTTTCGTATCAATCACTTGCCAACCTGGATGACCAGGAAGTTCATCTCCTTCATCTATAAAACGGGTTAGTTCACCTTTTCCTACATAATTTAATGGCGCACTCAATTTATTTAAATACGGAAGAAATGTTTCTGGTATGCCAGAAAGCGAAAAATACTTCTCAAAAAATTGCTTATAATGCTGAAGATATAATTCATCACGTTGGATCCATGGATCCACATTAGCATGTGCAATTATACGCTCTGCTCTGGGAAACTGATCAATTAATCCTATATGATCAGGATGATGGTGCGTTAAAATCACTTGTTCAATGTCTTTTGGAAAATAACCCATTCGCTTTAGTTGTTCTTTGAGTGTCTCCCAAGCTTCCTTTGTCTTTACACCTGCATCTATGATAGAAAGCAAATCGCCTTTTAACAGATAGATATGAACATCACCTACTGCAAAAGGGGTGGGTACCGTTATTTGACTAATCGTTTTATCCATTACTTTCATACTTACATTCCTCCAAAATGAATGATCATTCATTTTTAATCTATTTTACCTTGTCACACCCACATTGTCGATTAATTACTATCATTTTGGATAAACTCTTTCGGTACCTCGACGGATTGATCATACGCATCTCAATTTATTCAGTTACAAAACAAACGATGTATTGCTCTTTCTACTATTTTCGGCAAATACTCAAAACTATACGTGATCTCTAGTCGCTCTGTCCATTGATGAGGATCTTTTCCTAACGGACCTATATTTAAAACAGGCATCGTTAATTGTTCCATGACATCTTCCGGAATTTCAAAACCATTATTTTGTAATGGCATATTAGACGTATAGTTTTTTAAACTTCCTAGCGTTGAAGGAGGTCCAACGAAGCTTAAATCTGACAGACCAGTAAAAAACTCCGATACAGTTAAGTTAATTTGATATTTCTCTTTCGTATACGTCGTAATTTCCTTCATCACTTGCTGAATGTATGGATCTGTTCCTGAAGAAACTGCTGGGTAAAACGGTGGACAATAGAATAAAATGATCATTGGAGCTAAATCTTTACACATAGATGCTAAATCCTGGACAAGTAATGTAGAAAAATCCCTATCTCCCTCTGTGCGTTGACTAACCAATAAATTCTGCCTACGATTAATCTCTGCTTGTCCATAACGTTTGACAGCTTCCTGATATAATTCTTCATACATCATTACATTAACTTTAATTGGCGGCATGGTAAAATCGGTGGCAATTTCAGAGAAATGATCCGCTTTTTCCTGGATATAGTGCTCTATATTTTGGGCAGCGTCCATCGCACCTTGAAGCAATTTTAAATTTATATCATGTAAGGATTGTTTCATATATAAGACATTATACATGGCAATTGCTGATTGAGGGGTCTTTACGGAATAATTCTCTTTTAAATCTCGTTGCATCAGACTAACTGGTGGAGGCGTTACTTCATCACCAATTCTTTCTATAAAAGCTTCATCAAGCTCTAGCTGTTGTGACAAGAAACTAATCATTAAATTAGGATTAACGCCTGAAAAAGGTTCTCCCACATGCGACTCTTTACCGTAACAATAAAATCCTGGTAATATTTTTCCAATTGAACCAGTATATACATAATAAGCTTCATCGCCAGGATATTTGCTAAACATTGGCTCACCGTTTAAACATGCCAGATATGTTAGCTTCTGCTTTTCCTTCCATTCATGGAGTATAGGTAAAGCTGTTAACATTCCTTTTGAATTGACTTCTTCATCCGGAACAGTAAGTAATAGTATATTACCATCAAACTCACCGTCAATTGCTTTCTCGAGCATAGAAAGGTGTACTGTTAAACCTGCCTTCATATCCATTGTGCCTCTTCCAAACAACCAGTTTCCAGTCTCCATATCTTGCTGAACCGCTTTAGATAATCGTTCCTTTTGTTTATACAATTCTTTTGTCAATGCTTTTGGATGAAATGCAAGGTTTTGTAGTGATCCAAAATCTTCAACATCCACAACATCAAAGTGACTTAACAAGATTATCGTTTTGTCAGTTTCATTTTTACTCTTAACAAAGGCCGTCAGTAACCTTCTGCCATCATCCAAACCATGAAGCTTTAAATACGAAGGATTTGTTTGAAAATATTGGTTTTGTTCTAACAAATGATACATATACTCTGCTAAAGCAATCTCTGCTGAAGATCCAGTTACACTTTGATAATTGACGAGTGAGCATAACAGATTCGTAAGTTCTTCCTTTGTTTGCCATGTTTTCAAGCGTATCCCTCCAGTATTTAGTATAATTTACAAACTTTATAAGACATTGACTTTTACATGAAAATCAAACACAATGATTAAAAGTAAAGCACGATCGAATGAGAGCATTGCTCAACAGGACTTTGTGTGATGTCAAATGCAACTAAAGAGGTGGATAAGATTGAAAACCAACATATTTGCACATCGTGGTGCTAGCAAATATGCACCTGAGAATACAATGCCTGCTTTTCAGAAAGCGTATCATATGAATGCAGATGGGATTGAAACTGATGTACAGTTAACAAAAGATAATATCCCTGTACTTATACATGATGAAAATGTAAAACGTACAACCAATTCGGTAGGTCTTGTAAGTAAATTATCCTATCAAGAATTAAAAGAATTGGATGCAGGTAGCTGGTTTTCACCTGAATTTAAGGGAATTAAGATACCTACACTTGATGAGTTTCTCAATTGGATTAAAGATAAGCCTTTATATTTAAATATTGAACTAAAAAATAATAAAATAGATTATACAGATATAGAATCTATTGTTTATCAAGCAATCTCTAACTATCAGTTATTAAATCGTACCACAATTTCGACTTTTAATCCAAATAGCGTTAAGAGGTTGAAAGAATATTCTAATTCTCTTGAGGTCGCTTTTCTAACGTCCAAACGATATAAAAGTCCTATCCGTGTAGCTAAAGAGCTTGGAGCTAATGCACTCCATCTGAAATATCGACTCTTACACCGTGAATTAGTCGAAAATATTCATAAAGAAAATATGAAATTAAGAATCTATACCGTAAATAAACCAGTAAGAATTATGCGATCGTTCAACCATCAGGTTGATGGAATTTTCACAGATGTACCTGATCTGGCATTTCATTATCGAGAATCAGTAACCGATTAATTAATATAGGAGGCCAAAAATGAGCAAGTCATCACAATTATTTTCACCAATTGAACTAAAAGATGTATCATTAAAGAATCGAATTGTTATGTCTCCAATGTGTATGTATTCGTGTATACAGGAAGATGGAATGCTTACGTCATTTCATAAAACACATTATATTTCTCGTGCCGTTGGTCAAATTGGGTTAATTATGCTCGAAGCATCAGCAGTCCAAATGGAAGGTAGGATCTCCGCACAAGATTTAGGCATATGGAGTGATGACCATGTTTTAGGATTAAAACAACTGAATGAAGAACTACATAGTTACGGAGCTAAGACGGCTATACAGCTTGCCCATGCAGGAAGAAAAGCTGAACTATCTTCTGCTATTTATGCACCGTCTGCTATCGCATTTAATGATACTTTCCAAGAGCCGCTAGAAATGTCACAAAATGATATTGACGATACAATTAATGCATTCAAAGACGGTGCGAGACGTGCCGCTGAAGCTTCGTTCGATGTTATAGAAATACATGGAGCACATGGATATTTAATTAATCAATTTTTATCACCATTGACTAATCACCGTACGGATGCATATGGAGGAAGTAAAGAGAATCGATACCGCTTTTTAAAAGAGATTATTGCTTCGATCAAAACTGTTTGGAATGGGCCAATTTTTGTACGAATTTCCACAGATGAGTACGATAACAACGGAAATAGCCTAGAAGATATACTCTACTTTTGTTCTCAGTTAAAAGAGGACGGTGTCGACTTAATTGATTGCAGCTCTGGTGGAGTCGTCCCTGCAACGATCAATACTTACCCGGGTTACCAACTTAGACGCTGTGAAACAATTAAACAAGATGTCTCTATTGCTACTGGAGCAGTTGGTTTAATTACCTCAGGAAAACAAGCTGAAGAGATTATTCAAAACAAACGAGCAGACTTAGTCTTTATCGGTAGGTCATTACTGAAAAATCCTTATTGGGCTAAAGAAGCAGCTGCTGAATTAAACTATGACTTAAAGGCACCTAAGCAATATATCAGAGGCTGGAAATAATACTGGAGGTTATACGATGGAGTTGATTTTTCTTGGAACAGGAGCAGGTGTACCCTCCAAACAAAGAAACGTGTCATCCGTAGCACTTTCCATGCTACAAGAATTAAATAGTGTTTGGTTATTTGACTGTGGAGAAGCAACCCAACATCAAATTCTCCATACATCAATTAAGCCAAGAAAAATTAATAAAATTTTTATCACTCATTTGCATGGTGACCATATCTTTGGTCTACCTGGCTTCTTAAGTAGTCGATCTTTTCAAGGTGGTGAAGATCCGTTAACTATTTATGGTCCTAAGGGAATTCAGCAATTTGTTGAAACGAGTTTAGGTGTAAGTGATACTCATCTTAATTATTCATTATTGTTTGTGGAAATTGAGAATAATATGGTAGTGAAAGATAGTCACTTTTCAGTCCATATACAAGCGTTAGATCACGCAATTCCTAGTTTTGGATTTCGTATTATGGAGCAGGATAAACCTGGAGAATTACTAGTAAATAAATTAAAAGACATAGGGATTAAACCTGGACCTATTTACAAACAAATAAAAGAAAATGAAGTTGTGGTAACGGAAGCTGGTAGGAAAATTTATCGAAAAGATGTTATTGGACAGGATAAAAAAGGGAGAGTAGTAGCTATATTAGGTGATACAAGGTATTCAACAAATTACATATCTTTGGTTAAAGATGCTGACGTTCTAGTTCATGAAGCCACATTTAGCCATGATAAGTCTATTCTTGCTAAGCGATATTTCCACTCAACAACGACGCAAGCTGCAGAACTTGCCAAAAAAGGCAACTGCAAGCGCCTAATACTTACTCATATCTCATCAAGATACCAAAAGGAAGAAAATGAGCAACTTTTACAGGAGGCCCAAATGATCTTCCCACATACAGAAATTGCATATGACTTCTCTAGTTTTTTGATTAATTAAAGGAGGGCTTTCTATGTCACAAATTGAATCGATTATTGCTGACCAACGAGCATTTTTCTTAAATGGCAATACGATGAATTTTAATAGCCGCAAAGAACAACTTCAGAAACTTAAAAGTATGCTAAAGGAAAATGAACCTGCTATATATAAAGCATTAAAAACAGATCTAAATAAATCCAAACATGAAACACTAACAACTGAATTAGGATTTTTAATAACCGAATTAGATCATACACTGAAGCATTTAAGAGATTGGATGGAACCTATTAAGGTTTCTGCTCCAATCACCCATAAAGGAACAAAAAACTTTATTATGAAGGAGCCTTACGGAGTTTGTCTGATCATGGCACCTTGGAATTATCCTTTACAGTTAGCGCTCGCACCAGTAATTGGTGCACTAGCTGCAGGTAATTGTGCTGTAATTAAACCTTCTGAAGATGCACCAGCTACTTCAGCATTATTGCGTGAAATGATTAGGGAATACTTTGATCCATCTTATTTAACAGTCATTGAAGGCGCAAAAGAAATTGCTCAGGAGCTTTTACAACAGCGTTTTGATTATATCTTCTTTACTGGTAGTACCCAGACTGGGAAAATTATTATGAGAGAAGCAAGTAATCACTTAACTCCTGTAACACTTGAATTGGGAGGTAAAAGCCCCGTTATCGTTGATAAAGATGCTAATATTAATCTAGCAGCAAAGCGTATTGTCTGGGGTAAATTTACGAATGCTGGCCAAACTTGTGTTGCTCCAGATTACTTATATGTACACGAAAAGGTTAAATTTAAATTATTAAAAGCCATGAAGAAATATATGAAGAGCTTCTATGGTAAAAGCCCTTTATCAAATAAAGACTATATCCGAATCATCAACGAAAAGCATTTCGATCGGTTACATACTTATTTATCTACAGGAACTATTCTACATGGCGGTGAATCGAATCGAAACCTATTAAAAATTGAACCTACGATTCTTGACAAAATCACGTGGGACGATCCAATTATGCAGGAAGAAATATTTGGACCAATCCTTCCGGTACTTACGTTTAAGGATATAGAAGATGCAGTTGGAGTAGTTAAAATGCAAGAAAAACCTCTAGCTTTATATTACTTTGGAGAAAATGAAAATACGCAACAACAAATTATGCAGTACTTATCATTCGGTGGTGGTAGTATAAATGATACACTTTACCATCTAGCTAATCCACATCTTCCGTTTGGTGGTGTTGGTGCAAGTGGCATGGGAGCATATCATGGAAAATATAGCTTTAATACGTTTTCTCATAAGAAGAGCATCTTAAAACAAACAACAAAATTTGATATTCCATTCCGTTATCCCGGTGGAAAACTGTCACAAACAATTATAAATAAAATTATGAAATAATGACAATGTAAAAATCTCGAGTAATATACATTAAAGAAAAAGCCGAACTTAAATTCGAAACACACTGGTGCGGGCCCTGGTAGTTAGAGTAAAAATCTAACATCTAGGGATAATCACCACTGGAGAAATCGAATTAGTTCGGCTTTTAATTGGATCATCTTGTATATTATTCATTATTCAACTATACTATTTAAATCAGCAATCTGTGTAGAAATATTGAAATATAGCTGATTTCCACTACATTGTTAATTTCATCATTTCATATAAAATGGTGCTTTCTATAGCCTACTATCTTGTTAAGACAAGTATTTAGCTCAATATGTACCTGCCTCATTTTAACGCTTAAAATCATCCAAGAAATCTTTTTGAAAGCTCGTACTTGGACTTTGATTATCCGTATTGGTAGTATTCCATGAGATAAACGGATTTTTTCCGTATTTCTCAGATAGCTCATTAATCGTTTTATATAACTTTTCTTTTCCCGCCACTTTTTCATATGAAAATAGATCGAGTTGCTGTGCAATATTTTGCTTCTCTTCTACATCCTGTACAGTAATTCCCAATAGTCTAATTGGTTCTAGATTCCAATGCTTTTGCAATAATTCATTTGCGATTATTAAGATATCTTCTTTTGACTCAATATAGTTTCTTAATTTTTTGCTTCGTGTAATAGTCTTCCGATCATGATAGCGAATCATTACTTGTATGCTACGTCCAACTGCTTGTTTTCGCTTTAATCGACGTGCTACATTTTCGGCGAGGTAATGCATCAATGCTCTAATTTCTGTTTCATCTGTAGTATCCTGCGGTAGTGTTTTTGAGTTACCAATACTTTTAAATTCATAGACAGCATCAGGATCTACAGGACGTTGATCCACACCATTTGCTCGATTTTTTAGTCGTTCACCATTAATTCCAAGTATTTGTTTTAATTCGTAGACATTCCCACGCGCAAGATCACCTATTGTCTCTATCCCTATTCCTTTTAATTTAGTGGCTGTTTTCCCTCCTACTCCATACATTTCTTCAATTGGTAACGGCCACAGCATTGAGGGCATCTCACGCTTTCTTAATACTGTAATTCCCATTGGCTTCTTCATGTCGGATGCCATTTTTGCAAGAAATTTATTTGGTGCTATCCCAATACTGCATGGCAAATCGAGCTCTCTAGCTATTCTTTTCTGTAAATTGGCTGCTATATCTAAAGGTGTACCCATTCCTTTACTTTCCGTTACATCCATATAGCCTTCATCGATAGATACGGGTTGTACAAATGGAGTTATTTCTGAAAGCATTTTGAAAATCTCTCTAGAGGCTGTTCGATAGCGTTCAAAATTAGGGCGTAGGACAATTAATTCAGGACATAGTTTTTTAGCCTCCCATAGATTCATTGTCGTTTTTACCCCTTTAGCCCTTGCTTCATAACTGCTTGTTACAACAATTCCTCGTCTCTCTTCAGGATTACCAGCAATGGCTACAGGCCTGCCCTTAAGTTTCGGGTTATACGCCATCTCAACTGAAGCATAGAAGCAATTCATATCAATATGGAAGATAACTCTTCGCTTCGTAGCTTGATTCGTCATACATATACTGCTCCTTAATACGGACAATTTAATATCACTTTTAATCCATTATAACATACCAAAGAAAAAACCCTTTAAGCGTTGCACTTAAAGGGTTTACTTTGTTAATTTTTTGCTGCTTCCTGGATAATTGCTGTAACTAACTCTGTTACTTTAACCAAATCTTCTACTTTGATCCGTTCATTTGTTGTGTGGATTTCTTCATAACCAACAGCAAGATTGACAGTCGGGATTCCGTGACCTGCTATAACATTTGCATCACTACCCCCACCACTTTTTAGCAATTTACTTTCTCGACCAATGGCCTTGGCAGCATTACGTGCAACTTCAACTACTAAATCGCCTTCCTGTTGTTTATATCCAGGATACATGACCTTAACCGATACTTCAGCGGTACCACCAAATTCTTTAGCAGTATTTTCAAAAGCATCCTTCATTTTTTTAACTTGTACTTCCATTTTTTTCGGATCCAATGACCGGGCCTCAGCTAAGATCTCGACATGATCTACAACGATATTCGTTTGCTTACCGCCTTCAAATCGACCAATATTAGCTGTTGTTTCATCATCAATTCTTCCGAGTGGCATTTTAGCTATTGCCTTCGCAGCTAAGGTTATAGCTGACACTCCTTTTTCAGGAGCTACGCCAGCATGAGCTGTTTTTCCTTTAATTACGGCAAATACCTTTGCTTGGGTAGGTGCGGCTACAACGATATCACCTACATCTCCATTACTGTCTATTGCATAACCGTATTTTGCATGGAGCATGGATGGATCCAGTGCCTTCGCTCCTACTAAACCAGATTCTTCACCTACAGTTATTACAAATTGAACATCACCATGCTCTAAATTATTTTCATTAACTGTACGGATAGTCTCTAGAATTGCGGCCAAACCCGCTTTATCGTCCGCACCTAAAATGGTGGTTCCATCCGAAATAATGTAACCATCTTTAATACTAGGGTTAATGGCTTTACCAGGAACTACAGTATCCATATGTGAGGTAAAGTAGATTGGGTCTACACTATCTTTGGTGCCTTTCCAATTACAAATTAAGTTACCAGCACCATGCCCTGTTGTTGATTTACTGGCATCCTCTATAACCTCTAATCCTAAATTAGAGAACTTCTCCTTTAACACTTTTGCTATTTCTGTTTCTTGTCCTGTCTCAGAATCAATTTTAACTAGTTCAAAAAATTCTTCTAAAAGACGTTCTTCATTAATTAGCAAAACAAATCCTCCTATACATCAATTATAATGGGATATTACCGTGTTTCTTACTAGGACGATCCTCTGTTTTATTTTGGAGCATTTCCAAAGCTTCAATTAGCTTTAATCTGGTGTCACGAGGATCAATAATATCATCCACCATTCCTAAACTAGCAGCCTCATAAGGATTTGCAAAACGTTGCAGATATGTACGTATTTTTTCTGCTTGTAACTGATCCGGATCATGACTCGTATCAACTTCGTTAGCAAACATAATAGGGACAGCTCCCTCGGCCCCCATAACAGCGATTTCTGCATTCGGCCATGCATAGACAATGTCTGCTCCAAGTGATTTACTATTTAATGCCACAAAGGCACCACCATATGCTTTTCGCAGAATCACTGTTACTTTTGGAACCGTTGCTTCTGCATATGCGTAAAGTAGCTTAGCGCCATGACGTATAATTCCATCATGTTCCTGTTTAATACCTGGGATAAATCCAGTAACGTCTTCTATGGTTACCAAGGCTATATCAAATGCATCACAAAAACGAATAAACCGAGCCGCTTTATCACTTGAATTGATATCTAATCCACCAGCTAAATACTTTGGTTGATTACAAATCATCCCAACCGTTTGCCCATTAATTTTTGCAAATCCAACAACAATATTTTTAGCAAAATGTTGATGCACCTCAAAGAAACTACCTGAATCAACTATATTGTTTATTACTTTTTTTACATCATAAGGTGATCTGCTATCAAAAGGAACTATCTCTATTAAATCACTTCCATTGGATAATTCACAGTAATTTGCAATATCTTCTGCTTTTTCTTGATCAAAAGCAGGCAAATAATGAATTAATTGACGAACGGTTTCCAATGCTTCTTCTTCCGTATTTGTTTGAAAGTGAGCATTTCCACTCTGTTTATTGTGGATGGAAGCTCCCCCCAGTTCCTCTCCTGCTATTTGCTCTCCAGTAGCTTTCTCTATTACTTTCGGACCCGTAATAAACATTTGTGATGTTTGTTTAACCATTATAATGAAATCAGTAAGCGCTGGTGAATAAACTGCTCCACCTGCACTTGGTCCCATAATTACCGATATTTGAGGTATTAAACCAGAATACTTAACATTTCTGTAAAAAACTTGACCATATCCATCTAAAGAAGATACACCTTCCTGTATACGAGCACCACCAGAATCAATTAATCCTACAATCGGAATTCTATTTTTTGCAGCTAAGTCCATAACAGCAGTAATCTTCTTCGCGTGCATTTCTCCTAGTGCTCCACCATAAACGGTAAAATCTTGAGCAAATAGGTAAATAGATCTACCATTAACTTTTCCGTAGCCAGTTACGACACCCTCACCATTACTATCAACGGCTATGCTGTTACACGAAGAACAAACTCTCTGTTTCATGAAAGGATTTATTTCTACAAAAGATTGCTTATCTAGTAACACTTTAATTCTTTCCCTTGCTGTTAATTTCCCTTTTTCATGTTGTTTACGAATCCGCTCTTCTCCACCACCAAGCTTTATTTGCTTTCTCTTTTCATATAATTCCGTGATTTTATCATACATATCCACGATGTTCACTTCTCCTGACATAATTCAAATAATACACCATTTGCTACACTTGGATGAAGAAATGCTATTTGTTGCCCATCAGCTCCTATTTGTATTTCTTCATCTATTGCCTGAATACCTTTCTGCTTCAAAAGGTCTACCCGTTGCTGGATATCGTCGACTGCTAGTGCAATATGGTGCAAGCCTTCTCCTCGTTTGTTAATAAATTCAGCTACTGTAGAAGTTGTGGTGATTGGTTCGATTAATTCTAAATAAGCTTCTCCCACTTTTAAAAAGGCCACTCTAATGGATTGCGAATCGATTGTTTCCATTTGTGTCAACTTAAGACCTAAACACATCATGTAAAAAGGCAAAGATTCCTCTATATTCTTAACTGCTATTCCAATATGCGTAATGTGATTGACAGCTTTCGTATCAGACGAATTCATTTTCAGCCCCCTATTTGTATGTTTATATAAAGTGAAACTTCCATCCAGCTTTTACTAAAACAAATACGTACAAAGGCTTAAATCGCCACGTCCTGTGGCAACGCCTTTGTGACCTACTTCCATGTAGGCCCGAACCAATCGGACATTTACTGGCAGTCGTTTCCTCACTTATCATTAGTGATTTCATTTTATTGCTTGATGTGAGGGTTTTACGACAAGTTACATGTGAAATACATTCGTATGTTGATTCATCAATAAGCAATCACCTATACTAGCTTATTGATCATTTTCACGAGAAAGAACATTGGAGCTGAAAAACGCTTAAATAGTGAGATAAATGTTTATTACCACTTGTCCAAAAGTAGTTTTCAAGGTAAAATAAACGTAGTATTTTAGGAGTGAAGGAGGATTTGTATGTCCCAAAAATCAAAGCGTGCTCGAAGAACGAAAATTATTGTATATATTATGATAATTGCAATGCTCCTATCCACTTTGACAGCAGGTCTAGCATTGTTTATATAAGAATATTAACTATGGGATATCATTAAGAAGGACACTAGCTCATAATTTCCTGAACTTATACCGCTTACTAATGTTTGTCCATAACGAATTACGTCATAAAATGAACAAAAGCGCAAGCGCCCGAATAGAAACGTAGCGACTGGAGCGAGTCAGCGGAGTTAAAGGAATCACGGTGATTTTGCGAACCGCTGATGACTTAGATTAGGACGATTCGTGAAGTCGGCTAGATTCTGGGCGCTGGAGCTAGTCGCGGCTCAACGCGCTCATATTTATCTACACGGTTTTCCTAGACTATTAAAAAAGACTGTACCACACATGGGTCCAGTCTTTATGCTTCTTTGCTTGTTCTTCTCTTAGGTCTAACATCACTTTCTTTAAACCTTTTTTTCAATAATAGATAGTCTTCAATATCATGTAATAATCGAAAAAGGTTTGCTCTCGTTTCAAATTCTTCTCTCGAACATGGAAGGTCCTCTCTATCGAAATCCTTTCGCAATTGCTCTAATTCCTCTAGGTAGATAATTGCTGTATTCCCAGGATGTACAGCTTTCGATAGCCCTTCAAAGAAGGAGGCAATTTTTTCCGTTATCGAGTCTTTTTTGGGCAATTTAGTTACAAGTGGAAGCATTCGCTGTAATAATTCAAATTGTCTTGATCGCATACGAAAATAATCACGATATGGGTGCTTATTGCGTAATATATGATTTTCTTTATCACGCTCTACTAAGTCCGCTGCTTCGACCAGTAGCTGTTCAATTCTTGTTATTTCATTTCCATCCCATACAATATTCCTATTGCGTACATATAATGCGATTTCATATAGCACGGACTGAAAATTTTCTTCCAATTCTCGTTGCTTTTCTTTTAACTTTTTATCTAGGCTTGGCATATATAAGTTTAGTAATAATCCAGTTCCAATACCAATGATTATTAATAGAAATTGATCAACTAAGAAATCATAATCTAAATAATGTGCACCGTATAAATTTAAAATAATAACTGAGCTTGTTGCAATACCCTGTGTAATATTTAAATACACCGTTATTGGGATAAAGATTGCTAGTAATAAGCCAACCACTGCTGGATGATAGCCTATATAATGAAAAAATAGAATGGACAGAATAGATGCAATAATACATGCTAAAAAGCGATTCCATGCACTTAAAAAAGATTGTTTTCGTGATGGTTGGATACATAAAATGGTAAGAATACCAGCTGATACAAAATTTGTTACTCCTAATAATTGAGCTATCCAAATAGCAATAGGTGTTCCTATAGCTGTTTTAATAGTTCGATAGCCTATCTTCACGTTCCATTCTCCTTTACCGTTCCACTCAGGTTACCGGAAAAAAAGGCTGACCTACGATAACATAGAGACAGCCCTCATTTCATATCTAATCAAACAATTTTTAGACTTCTTCACAATGCTTATCAAATATCGTTTGAAGCTTACTTATGACATCCATAGCACTATGTCCTTCAATATCATGTCGTTCTAACATGGTTACTATTTTACCATCTTTCAAAAAGGCAAATGAAGGTGAAGAAGGTGGATAACCTTCAAAATATTGTCTTGCTTTTTCTGTTGCTTCTTTATCTTGGCCAGCAAATACTGTCACTAATTGATCTGGGCGTTTATCATAATGTATGGAATTAGCAGCAGCTGGTCTTGCGATTCCACCAGCACATCCACATACTGAATTAACCATTACTAACGTTGTACCCTCTTTAGTAAGTGCTTGATCCACTTCTTCAGGTGTTGTTAGTTCTTGATAACCAGCCTCTCTAATATCCTTACGCGCAGCATCTACAACATCATTCATAAATATGTTAAAATCCATTAAAAATCAAACCCCTCACTTGAAGTAACTTTTATACTATAGATAGGATACCAGCATCAGTTTGATATTTCAATTAAATACGTTCTCCGAACAAGGAATTATATTGTTCTAATACACATTAATTGTATTTTCATTCATATTCTCTAAAATTTCTTTCACACGTGCGAGGAAGTTGCCGCAAACAAGACCATCCAATATACGATGATCTAAAGATAAGGATAAATTAACCATGTCACGAGCTGCAAACATATCATTAACGATCATTGGTCGCTTCACAATAGATTCAACCTGCAAAATTGCTGCCTGTGGATGATTGATAACGCCCATGGAGTGGATAGAACCAAAGGAACCAGTATTATTAACGGTAAATGTACCGCCCTTCATATCATCGCCAGTTAATTTGTTAGTTCTTGCCTTTATTGCTAGTTCATGAATTTGCTTAGCAATTCCTTTTATACTTTTATCGTCTGCATGATGAATCACAGGCACGAATAATTCTTCGTCTTTCGCTACCGCGATCGATAAATTAATATCCTTACGCTGAATAATCTTATCTTCTGCCCATGTACTATTTAGTTGTGGGAATTCTTTTAAGCTTTGAGCTACAGCTTTCACAAAAAATGCAAAAAATGTTAATCCGTAGCCTTCTTTTTGCTTGAACGAATCCTTTATTTTATTTCTGTATGTAACAAGATCTGTTACATCTACTTCAACAGTCATCCAAGCATGAGGAATTTCTTGTTTAGATCGAACCATATTTTGGGCGATCGCTTTACGCACTCCTGTAACTGGGATTTCGATATCACCTGTTTGCATAGTCGGCTGTGGTTTCGACGGAGATTCTTTTGCTTGTTTATTTTCAACAGTTGGTGTTACAGCTTTATTGTCATGTTCTGTAGGAGCTGGTATCTTACCAGAAGAAATTAGCTTTTCGATATCCTTTCTAGTAATTCTACCTGCTTTACCTGTGCCTTCTACCTGTTCAAGATCTATATTATTTTCTTGCGCCATTCGTAATACAGCTGGAGAATAACGTTTTTTCATAGACTGATCTTTTGCATCATTAGAGCTGTCCATATCGGTTTGCTGCTTATTCTCCTTGCTCGGTTCTGAACCTTTTGCGGCACCAGCACTACTTGCTTCCGTATCGATATAACACATTAAATCTCCAACTGCAATGGTGTCCCCTTCTTGAGCAACTAATTCCTTAATTGTTCCAGTAAAGGAGGATGGCACTTCTGCATTTACTTTATCTGTCATTACTTCAGCAATAGGATCATACTTATTCACTTTATCTCCAACATTAACGAGCCAAGAACTAATCGTCCCCTCTGTAACACTCTCACCCAATTGTGGCATATTAATTTTTTCTTTCGCCATTTGTGGTCTACCTCCTTTAATTAAAATTCTGCAAGTTCCCGCATTGCTTTTTCCACTTTGTCTGGATTAATCATAAAATATTTTTCCATTGTTGGCGCATATGGCATTGCTGGTACGTCCGGTCCAGCAAGTCGTTGAACTGGCGCATCCAAATCAAACAGGCAATTTTCTGCTATAATTGCTGCTACCTCACCGATAATACTACCTTCTTTATTATCCTCGGTTATAAGTAAAACCTTGCCTGTCTTTTTAGCAGCTTCAATAATGGCTTCTTTATCCAGTGGGTATACTGTCCTTAAATCTAGAATATGAGCATCAATACCCTCTTCCGCTAGCTTTTCAGCCGCTTGAAGCGCAAAATGAACACATAACCCATACGTAATAATGGTAATATCTGAGCCTTCACGTTTCACATCAGCTTTACCAATCGGTAATACATAGTCATCCTCGGGTACTTCTCCTTTTAATAAACGATATGCACGTTTGTGTTCAAAGAACAATACTGGATCGTTATCACGAATAGAAGCCTTTAATAATCCTTTAGCATCATATGGTGTTGATGGCATCACTATTTTTAGCCCAGGCTGATTGGCAAATACCGATTCAACTGATTGGGAATGGTATAATGCTCCATGCACGCCGCCTCCATAGGGAGCACGAATCGTCATTGGTACATTCCAATCATTATTTGAGCGATAGCGAATTTTAGCTGCCTCTGATATTATTTGGTTTACAGCTGGCATGATAAAATCAGCAAATTGCATTTCAGCTACAGGCCTCATCCCGTACATTGCAGCACCAATTCCAACACCTGCAATAGCAGATTCCGCTAATGGTGTATCTAAAACACGTTCCTCTCCAAATTCTTCAAATAGTCCATCAGTAGCACGAAATACGCCACCTTTTTTACCTACATCTTCACCTAAAACAAATACATTTTCATCTCGTTTCATTTCTTCTTTCAAAGCAGTTGTTACTGCCTGGATATATGACATTACTGGCATGACAATTTCCCCCTTTCTACTCTTCGTACACGTATTTTAAAGCATCTTCGGCAGGCGCATAGTCCGCATTCTCAGCATAATCTGTAGCCTCATTAACCTCCGCATTAATTGCATCATTTATTTGTTTTTCTACTTCCTCTGTTAATATGCCCTCATCTTTCAAATACTTAGCAAAGGTAATAACAGAATCTTTCTTTCTTGCTTCATCTACTTCTTCACTTTCACGATATAATCTATCATCATCATCACTTGAATGTGCAGTTAACCGATAGGACACCGCTTCAATTAACGTTGGACCTTCTCCAGCTAAAGCCCTGTCCCGTGCAGCTTTCACAGCCTCATAAACAGCAAGTGGATCATTACCATCTACAGTATATCCAGGCATTCCATAGCCTTGTGCCCGGTCAGCTACATTTTTACTTGCGATTTGTTTTTCAATCGGAACCGAAATAGCATATTTATTATTTTCTACCATTGTAATAACAGGTAAGTCGTGAACTCCTGCGAAATTTAAACCTTCATGGAAATCCCCCTGGTTAGATGAGCCTTCTCCTAGTGTAACAAATGAAACAATCGGTTCTTTTTTCATTTTAGCAGCAAGGGCTACGCCAACTGCATGGGGAAGTTGAGTCGTAACAGGAGACGAGCCTGTCAGAATTCGATTTTTCTTCTGCCCAAAATGACCTGGCATTTGACGACCACCAGAATTGGGATCTTCAGCCTTGGCAAACCCAGATAGCATCAATTCCTTCGTTGTCATCCCAAAGGCCAATACAACGCCCATATCACGATAATAAGGTGCAACATAATCACTTTTCCGATCTAATGCAAAAGAAGCCCCTACTTGTGCTGCCTCTTGTCCCTGACATGATATAACAAATGGGATTTTACCGGCTCGATTTAACAACCACATTCTTTCATCAATTTTCCTTGCTAAGAGCATTGTTTTATACATTTCTAATACCATTTCATCTGTAAGCCCTAAAGCTTTGTGGCGATTTTGTGCCATCACTTAGTCCCTCCTTTTATAAATTAACCATGTATTTGTTTACCATCTACTGCAAGTGCAGCTTCACCAATCACTTCTGCTAAAGTTGGATGTGGATGGATGGTGTGTCCCACTTCCCAAGGTGTAGCGTCCAGCACTTTAGCAAGGCCAGCTTCTGAAATCATATCAGTCACATGAGGACCTACCATATGTACACCTAAAATATCATCCGTTTGCTTATCTGCAATTATCTTTACAAAGCCATCAGCTTCACCATAAACCAGTGCTTTACCAACTGCCTGGAAAGGAAATTTGCCTATTTTAACTTCATATCCATTTTCTTTTGCTTGTTTCTCAGTTAAACCTACACTTGCTGCTTCTGGACTAGAATAGATACATGACGCTACCTGTGAATAATCAATTGGCATTGGGTTCTGATCAGCCATATGCTCCACAGCGACAATTCCCTCATGGGAAGCAACATGCGCTAGCTGCATACCACCAATCACATCACCAATTGCGTAAATATGTGCTTCCTTTGTTTGATAGAATGAATTCGTTTGGACAAATCCGTTCTCTACAATAATATCTGTATTTTCCAAGCCAATGTTATTTGTATTTGCTTTCCTACCTACAGAAACAAGCATTTTCTCTGCATGAAAGCGTTGATGTTTTTCATTGATTTCTGCTTCAATTTGAACTCCATCTTCTTTTAAAAGTGTATCAGCTAGTACTTTTGCACCTTTGACAAAATTAATTCCTTTTTTCTTCAATAATCTTTCTACTTCTTTGGCAACAGCAGTGTCCTCAGAAGGTAGAATATCTTCTAAGTATTCAATGACAGTTACTTCCACATCAAAATCCGCCAGCATCGACGCCCATTCTATGCCAATAACGCCTCCACCAACAATAATAATTGATTTTGGTAGCTCTTCTAACTGTAATGCGTCATCAGAGTTTAATACCGTTTTATGATCAATATCTAAACCAGGCAACGTTTTTGGAGTAGATCCAGTTGCAATCAAAACATTTTTTGGAACTAGCATGGTGTTCTCATCACCATTCGCATATTCAATAGAAATCGTTCCGGGCATCGGAGAAAATATACTTGGTCCTAGTATTCTTCCGTATCCATTATAAACATCAATCTTCCCCTTCTTCATTAACCCTTGGACACCCTGATGAAGCTGATCGACAATAGCTCCTTTTCTTTTTTGAACTCTCGTGAAATCAAGCTTTGTGTCCTTCGTTTCCACACCGAATTCATAAGCGTTTTTAGTTTGTTTATAGACTTCAGCACTTCGCAATAATGATTTTGACGGAATACAACCACGATGGAGACATGTACCACCCAATTCTCCCTTTTCAACAACTGCTACTTGCATCCCTAGCTGAGAGGCTCTTATGGCTGCTACATAGCCGCCAGTACCACCTCCAAGTATTACCAAATCGTAATCCTTAGCCATTTTTCAACACTCCTCTATCAAATTCTAATTAGGGTACGTTTTTGCTATTTCTTCCCCTCTGAGTATCCGAAGAACACCAGCATTTAAAGCTTGTAGCTCATCTTCGCCTGGGTAGACAACCGTATCAGCTATCCAATTGATCCGTCGAATAATCGACTCAGTAAACGATTTTCCATGTGCAAGGCCTCCAGTTAAAACAATTCGATCAACGTCCCCTGATAACACTGCACTCATGGAACCTATTTCCTTAGCTACCTGATAAGCCATTGCTTCATATATTTCCTTTGCCTTTTCATCGCCTGAAGCAATCCGTCGTTCTACCTCGATGGCATCACTTGTATGAAGATAACCCATCATTCCACCTTGCCCTACAATCTTTTTCATTACTTCTTCTCTATAATATTGCCCTGAAAAACAAAGTGCAATTAAATCCCCTGCTGGTACAGTACCTGCGCGTTCCGGTGAAAATGGTCCCTCTCCGTGTAACCCATTATTTACATCAACTACTTTCCCACGTTGATGTGCTCCGACAGTTATGCCACCACCCATATGCGTTACTATGAAATTCAAATCCTCATATTGTTTATTCATATCATTTGCGACTTTTCTAGCAACTGCCTTCTGATTTAAAGCATGGAAAATACTCTTTCTTGGTATTTCAGAAAAACCAGAATACCTAGCAATTTCCGCAAGTTCATCGACTACGACTGGATCAACAATATATGCAGGAATATTAAGGTTTAGAGCAATTTCATTTGCTATGATGCCCCCTAAATTGGAGGCATGTTCACCATTATAGCCAATTCGCAAATCAGTTAGCATTTGCTCGTTCACTTCATATGTTCCACCCTCGATCGGCTGAAGTAATCCGCCGCGAGCACAGACAGCACTTAATTTAGATATATTTATCCCTTCATAATCAAGCTGATTAAGAATGATATGTTTTCGATACATATGCTGTTCGATAATGGATGGAAATTGGTTTAATTCATCGGATTGATGACGAATTGTTTTTTCAAAAATACATGTTTCATTATCAAAAACCCCTATCTTTGTAGAAGTAGAGCCAGGGTTTATCACAAGATTTCTAAACTTAGCTAGCAATACATTTTACCTCCGTTGTCTAAGTTGTACCTTATCTTCTACTAAGAATATGATGTCCATTCAGCAAGAATTGACTTCTAGAATTACGTTCAGACTCAATTCTCTCCTCAGCCATCCGATCAGCCGCTACATAGGTTGGAATGTTATCTCTTTTGGAAATAGCAAATACTTTTTGTAGACTGTCGTAAATGGTTTCCACTTTTTTCATTGCGCGATCATGATTATAACCATGTAATTCATCCGCTACATTTATTACACCACCAGAATTAATGACATAATCAGGAGCATAAACGATTCCTTGTTCATGAATAATATCTCCATGCTTTGAAGACTTTAATTGGTTATTGGCTGAGCCTGCAATGACTTTCGCTTTTAATCTAGAGATTGTATCATCATTAATTGTAGCTCCTAATGCACATGGAGCGTAAATATCACAGTCAACATCATAGATATCGTCCGGATCAACAGCTGTTGCGTCGAAAGCTTCAACAGCTCGATTAATTGCTTCTTTATTTATATCTGTAACAATTAATTGAGCCCCTTCTTCATGTAAAAATTCGCAAAGTGCATAAGCTACATTACCAATTCCTTGGATTGCAATGGTTTTACCTTCTAAAGAATCATCACCATATGCCTCTTTTGCAGCAGCTTTCATTCCTTTGTAAACACCATACGCTGTTACTGGAGATGGATTACCAGATGAACCTGATTCTGGAGAAATACCTGTTACAAAATCTGTTTCCATATGAATTAAATCCATGTCATGAACAGTAGTTCCTACATCTTCCGCCGTAATATATCTTCCATTTAATCCTTGAATATATCTTCCAAATGCCCGAAACATTTCTGGATTCTTATCTTTTTTTGGATCACCAATAATTACTGTTTTTCCACCGCCCAAATTTAATCCAGCTGCAGCATTTTTATATGTCATACCTTTAGCTAAGCGTAATGCATCTTCAATCGCTTCTTCTTCCGATTTATATGTCCACATTCTTGTTCCACCAAGAGCTGGCCCTAAAGTTGTATCATGAATAGCGATAATAGCCTTTAAACCAGAATTTTTATCTTGACAAAATACTAATTGTTCATAATCATATTTTTCCATATAAGTAAATAGTTCCATGTTTATTCCTCCTAAAATGTATGAGCTGATACAAGAGCTAAAGAAAGTGAATATACTTTACTTTCAGCTGAATCTGCTCGTGATGTAAGTATAATCGGTGCTTTTGCACCACTGATAATAGCTGCCACTTTTGCATTAGCATAATAAACAAAAGACTTGTATAGTGCATTTCCCGCTTCTATAGATGGTGCTAATAGTATATCTGCATTACCAGCTACCTCTGATTTGATCCCTTTTTGCTGAGCTGCTTGATACGACACTGCATTATCAAAAGCTAATGGACCGTCAATCAGACATCCTTTTATTTGGCCTCTTTGTTGCATTTGGGTTAATACAGCAGCATCCATCGTCGACTGCATAGCCTCGTTTACCACCTCAACAGGAGTGATAGCAGCAACTTTCGGGACATTAATACCAACAGCGCTAGCAACTTGAACTGCGTTTTGAATAATCTCAACCTTTTGTTGTAAATCTGGCGCAATATTCATAGCTGCATCTGTTAGAAACACTACTTTTTGCTGATTAGGGATTTCAAAAAGCGCGACATGAGATAATACTTTTCCTGCACGAAGGCCATATGCTTTATTTAATACAGCTTTCAAGATATCTTTTGTAGCTATTTTCCCCTTCATAAGGATATCTGATGCCTTATCATTTATAGAGAGAACTGCTTGCTTAGCAGCCTCATGATTATTTTCTACATGACGAATAGTCATGTCGCTATTCCATTGACTAGGTATTAAACCTATATCAGTTGCTAATTCGGTTATTTTCGATTCATCCCCAAATAGCAAGAAAGTACATAAATCTTCTTCGAGTGCTTTTTTCACTGCCAGAAGCACTTCCTTATCAGCCGCATTTACCACCGATACGGTTCGCTTTCTTCCTTTTTTTACTTTAGCTTTTAATTCGTTTAACGATTCCATACATACCTCCTATCTCTGCCCCAAATATAATTAAGCAAAAACCGTGCCAACCTACAAACAATGAAAACGCTTCAATTTGTAGTGCAACCACAATGCAAATTATTGCAACAATGCAAATTATTGCAGGTTATTTCTTTCAATTTTATACTTATCCATTTTATAGTATAAATTTCTTATCGAAATATGGAGATCTTTTGCTGTTTTCGTTTTATTGTAATGATTTTTTTCAAAAACGTGTTGTATATATTGTTTTTCATAATGTTCAACAGCTTTTTGTAACGGTAAATCAGTCGTAAGCTGTTCGCTATGATGGGAAATACTCTCCGTCTTTGTTGCTAATTCTGGAAGGTGCTTTAGCTTAATGATTTCTTCATTCATATCCATGTATATCATTGCTCGTCCAAGCACATTCTCGAGCTCTCGGATATTACCTGGCCAATGGTATCTCTTTAATTCAGCTAATACTTCATCTGAGACAAACCGAACATTTCTCCCATAATCTTGATTAATCTTCAAAATAATATGCTCCGTTAAGACCGGTAAATCAGACAATCTTTCCTCTAAGGAGGGAATGAAAATGGGTAATCGATTTAAGCGATAATAAAGATCCTCACGAAATGTTTTCGCCATGATCGCTTTCTCTAAATTTACATTTGTGGCGGTAATTATTCTAACGTTAATTGATATTGGTTGTGTGCCACCTACTCTTACAATTTCATTTTCTTGAAGTACTCGTAATAATTTTGCTTGCATATTTAAAGAAAGTTCGCCAATCTCATCTAGGAATATACTTCCATAATTCGCTTCCTCAAATAAGCCTTTTTTGCCACCATGCTTAGCTCCTGAAAAAGCCCCTTCTTCATATCCAAATAATTCACTTTCTAAAATGGATTCTGCAATGGCGGCACAATTGACTCTTATAAATTTATGGTGCTTGCGGTCACTCTCATTATGTATAGCATGGGCAAATAACTCTTTACCTGTTCCTGATTCACCACGAAGTAAAACAGTTGCTGGTGTTTTTGCCCCTACTTTAGCTTGCTCTAGGGCTAATTTCATTTCAGAAGAGGTTCCGATAATATCATCAAAGGTATATTTCGCTTCCAAATTCCGAATAATTTGTCTTGCTCGCTTTAACTCAGTTGTCAGTGCGTGTATTTCGGAAACATCATGAAGTACACCAACGCTACCTTTCATTTTTCCATCCACAATAATTGGAGCTACATTCACATATACCTCTTTCTTTTTAGGGCCAACTTTCATCGTAGCACCTCGGACAGCTCTTCGAGTCTGAAGTACTCTCATATGCATGCTTTCTCCCTCAGAAATATCTGTAGTAGCTGGTTTGCCTATAACATCTGATTCTTCTAATCCAGTGATTCTTGTATATGCTGGATTGATCATAATCCCAAAGCCATTTTCATCTACTACACTAATTGCCTCATCAGAAGAATGAATAATCGCCTCCAACATCGTTTTAATTTCTTTTAGGTCTGTGTTTTCTTCAGCCAAATTCATGACTTCCGTAATATCTTTAAATACTGCAAAAGCACCAACTAATAAGTCATCTGCATTAATAATCGGTATTCGCGTTGTAATAACTTGTTTTTTATTTTCCAGCGTTAATTTTTGATTAACCTCTCTACGTCGATTACGTAATACCTTCGGCAACCTTGTATTTGCAATTACACTCTCGATCGACTTACCTTCAAATTCTCGTTTCTCTTTCCCTACAATTTTTTCAGCGCCTTTGTTGACAAACGTAACGATTCCTTCATTATTAATAACAATCATGCCGTCTCTTATATTATTTAAAATGAGTGCTTGATTACGCATCTGAAGCTTCACTTTCTCCAACAATGTTTCCTTCTCATCAAATAATTCGGAAATAATATATGCGACACTTCCAGGAATAACTACCGTTTTTCGATTTCGTAGCTCAATTAATTTGTCTAATACCTGATCGTCACCAGTTGCTTCAATTATTATATCAATATCCTGATGAATCCAACTTGTCCACTCCACGCCTACTGGGATGTTATATTTTCTAGCTAACTTTAAGCCAGGCGCATCTTTGTTTGTATCAATTACTGCTACTATTTTCATTGTCTGTGTAGCATATAAGATATTTAGAAGGATACTCCCACCTTTACCAGCACCAACAATTAGTACCCGCTTCATTTCATCCCACCTTGCATTTTTTTGCATAGTACTATGATACGTCAGTCTGCACGATTTAGCAAACCGATTCTCTCCACTAATTCCTTTTTATATAATCTTCTGCTATACTTAAGAAAGAGCATACATAAGGGGAAATATAATGATTAGAATCATCGCCGCACTCACATTATTCATTCCTGGAGTCATATCTGCAATCGGAATAAAGCTTATGCGAGATGCATTATTTGATTCCTTTTATCCGATTTTCATTTATACAGGTGTGCAATTTTTTGTTGGATTTATTTTATTTCTTGCTGGAATTGCCTTTATCGGCGGATTTATTATACATCGAGACCGTAAAAGGCAACGCTTAAAGCAAGAGCAGAAAAAAATAATAGAGGATGAATAAGTAACATGAGATGGGATATTTTTCCCATCTTTTATTTTTTCATCCTAAATAAACAAATTCTTTCACCTTTCGCAATGTGCAAAAAAAACTGAATTTATGTTATGATTTTAATTAAAAATATCATCGGGAGGAATTAGCGTGAAAGTAGCAAAATTTGGGGGGAGTTCTGTAGCAAATGCAGAACAATTAAGGAAAGTAGGGAATATTATAAAAGCTGATCCTCAAAGAAGATTTATTGTAGTGTCAGCTCCAGGAAAAAGATTCAAATCAGATAGGAAGATAACTGACATGCTGATTGAATTAGGTGAAGTGCATTGTAATAATGGACAAACAGATGAATATGTCTACCCTATCATGCAACGCTTCAATGAAATTGTCGAGGAATTAAATATATCAGGAGAAATTCTTGAAAGTATTTCTCAGTCCATCCAATCTATTTTGCATAGTAAAAATTCAGACCCAGAAAAAATGGATGCATTGAAATCGATAGGTGAAGATAGTTCGGCAAAAATTTTAAGTGCTTACCTTAATCATATTGGTATTTCAGCTAAATATGTAAACCCCCAAGATGCAGGTATCTTAGTAAGTAATGAACCAGGAAATGCAAAAATATTACCTGAAAGTTATGAAAAAATTTACAATCTTAGAGACAGCGAAGAAGTTTTAGTAATACCAGGTTTCTTCGGGTATACGAAAAATGGAAAATTAATAACCTTCTCTCGTGGAGGTTCAGATATAACTGGATCCATTGTAGCTGCAGGAGTCAAAGCGGGTCTTTATGAAAATTTTACTGATGTTGATTCTGTATTTTCCGTCAATCCGGCGTTCGTGAAAGATCCTCAAAAGATCACTACATTAACTTATAAAGAAATGCGTGAGTTAAGCTATGCTGGCTTTTCTGTTTTCCATGATGAAGCATTAATTCCTGCATACAAAGATGAAATACCTGTATGTATAAAAAATACGAATAACCCAGAAGCACCTGGTACATATATTGTTTCTGAAAAGAAACCAAGCGAGAAGTGTGTTGTTGGAATTGCTAGTGATACAGGCTTCTGTAGTATTTATATTAGCAAGTATTTGATGAACAGAGAAATTGGCTTTGGTAGAAAGCTTTTTCATATTCTTGAGGATGAGGGTATCTCTTTTGAACATGCACCTTCAGGTATTGATGATATGTCTATCATTCTTCGTGAAAGTGGGCTGCCAATTGCAAAAGAAAAAAAAATATTACAAAGAATTCAAGCAGACTTACATCCAGATTTAATTTCCATTCATCGAAACTTAGCTATGATTATGATTGTTGGAGAGGGTCTTGTTAGAACCATTGGCCTTGCACAAAAAGCAACAACAGCTATTGCAAGTGCTAATGTAAATATCGAAATGATTAACCAGGGTTCATCTGAGGTATCGATGATGTTCGGTATCAAAGCTGAAGACTTAGATAAAGCTGTAAAGTCACTGTACCATGTCTTTTTTGAATAAAAACACTAACAAAAGAATGGGTCGAAAGCATTTTTAGCGATATAAAACCCGAACTTTATAGATAAAGTTCGGGTTTTTGGTTTGTGGATTTTGTGGTGACAGATAGTTCATTCATCCCTCGTCAACATGCTTCGCTTTCCGCGAGAATGACCCATAGCCTCCTCAGTTAGCAATTTCTTTCGGACTCGTACTGTCTCTCTGGATAGGAAAGCCTTCAGCAACAATACTTCGCACGTAAAAAACACTCTTCTGCCTAAAGGAGTCTACGGTTATTTTGGACTACCCTAAAGTATGCTTACAATTTATTATAATAAATCGTTCAACTGGCTTTATGCTCAAGTCGTAAGTGATCGGCAACCATCGCAATAAACTCAGAATTGGTAGGTTTTGCCTTTGTAATACTTATGGTATAACCAAATAGAGCGGAAATGGAATCAATATTCCCACGACTCCAAGCCACTTCGATAGCATGGCGAATAGCTCGTTCTACTCGGGATGCTGTTGTATTATATTTTTTTGCAATATCAGGGTATAGTACCTTGGTAATTGAACCTAATAATTCAATATCATTATACACCATCGTTATCGCTTCTCGTAAATACATGTAGCCTTTTATGTGAGCAGGGACACCAATTTCATGAATAATATTGGTAATACTTGCTTCTAAATCCTGTTTTTTCTTCTCTTTACGATTCACTTTTGACACACCAGTAGATATTGCATTATGACCTTGTACTTGCCTGATTTGCTCTGATAAATTATCTAGATCAAATGGCTTTAAAATGAAATAAGATGCTCCTAAGTCTACGGCTTTCTTCATTACCTCTTCCTGTCCAAACGCTGTAAGCATAATAACATGAGGTACTTTTCCAGATGAAGAACGTATCGTATTTAATACAGCAAGACCATCTACATGTGGCATAATAATATCTAACACTAATACATCCGGTTCTAATTCCTCTAGCATTGTTAGACAGTCTCTCCCATTATATGCCGTTCCGATCACCTCAATATCTCCCTGTTCTTCGAAATAATCCTCCATTAATTGAATTAATTCCCGATTGTCGTCGACCAAACATACTGAAATTTTTTCCACAAAAGCTCCTCCTTTTATGTAGTACAAAACTTTTCACTATTTTACATATTCTACACAATTGCTAAATATCCTTTTTTTATTTAAAAAACTTTGGTTTTTTTAATATTTTCTTTAATTTACTCATGTTTTCTCCTTTTTACGATATGATTCGATATTTATAGACACTCATGTCGAAAAATATTTACCTAATTATACCACATTTAATAAAGATTGGACAAAAGTTTTCGGATTATTAGAAATAATATTGCTATATGTTAAGACAAAAAAGAAAAAGACTTGTAATGGAATACTCCATACAAGTCAAGCCTTTAACTAGCTTTATTTGTTTGTTTTTCTTTTTTATAAATATCAATACCCGCATCTTGTAACATCCACTCAAGATGAACACCATAACCAGATGTAGGGTCATTTACGAAAACATGGGTAACAGCACCGATAATTTTTCCGTTTTGAATGATTGGACTTCCGCTCATCCCTTGTACTATTCCCCCAGTTTCATTAAGCAATTCTTCATCTGTAATTTGTATAACCATTCCTTTGGTTGCAGGAAATTTTTGCGGCACGCTACTTACAATTTCAATGTCATACTCTTGGACCTGTTCACCCTCAACAACAGTCAAGATTTTTGCAGGGCCTTCTTTTACTTCATGAGATAAAGCAACAGGCATAGGCTCATCCCACTTTCCATTAGACATTTCATCGTTTAATTTGCCAAATATTCCAAAAGGGCTATTCTTTGTAATCGACCCTATTTTATGATCTTCCGCAGAAAATTTTGCTTGTTTTTCTCCCGGAATTCCGTTATTTCCTTTTTCAATCGACGTTACTGATGAACGAACGATAGAACCATTATAGATCTCAATCGGTTTTTTTGTATCCATATCTGAAATCACATGTCCTAATGCACCGTATTTTTTTGATTTAGGTTCATAAAACGTCATTGTTCCAATACCTGCTGCCGAATCTCGAATATAGAGCCCGATTTTATAGTCGTTTTCCATACTATCTAGCGTAGGCTTTAGCTTTGTTGTTATCGTTTCTTTTCCTCTTTTTAACTTGATATCAAGTGAATTGCTTTCTTCACCTGCTTTTTCTACATATGGTTTAACATCCTTCATCTTTTTTATCTCATTTCCATTTATCTCTAAGATAACGTCCCCTACTTTTATATTTGCATTTTCTCCTGGGGAAGTTTCTCCTTGCTTACCATTAACTAAATGGTGTCCAACAACTAAAACACCCTTTGTGTGTAGCTGTACACCTATGGATTGTCCACCAGGAATAACCTTTAAATCGTCTAAAACATTTACATCAACATTCTTTATTGGTAAACCTGCAAATTCATAAAATGCTTGACTTTTCTCGTAATCATTGGCATAAACTTTATTTGAATTTGTAGTTTGTATTGTTTTTGTTGAGCCTTTTAGGTCGACATTTTCTCCTAGCGTCGGCAACGTAATTGGAGCATTATTATTTAGCGTGATAATCTCGCTAGGGATCGATAAATACTTCTGAATCGGGGCAAAAAAAGGAAATGCAAACACAATAATAAGGAGCACAAAACCTATCCAAAATCGAAATTTTCTTGTCTGTTTCCCGTTCAAATTATTTCACTCTCCTCGTTCCAACCCAAAACCACTTGTGTTTTTCTGTACTCCTAATTTGACCTACTAGCATTTGTTTTAAACTGGTGAAACATAAGTGTGCTACCTAACATTACCTTTGTTTAAGAAGCTTTCGTATGTATATGTAGACTTCTTGCGGAGGGTAACAAAAATACATGTATGATATTACTAACGATGGAATAAAGTAAATACCAATGCATATAAAAAAGCCAGATATTCTATTTTCTGGCTTTATCCTTCATATTATGCTTCTTTTTTGATTTATAATTCACAGCCATTTCCAACATTTCACGTGCATGCTCTACGGCTGTATCTGTAAGTTTGGTTCCCGTAATCATTCTTGCTAATTCATTTATTTGATAATCGATTGATAATTCACTAACCATCGTATGCGTTCGATCGTTCTGTGTCTGCTTTTCAATTAATTTATGCGTATCAGCCATTGCAGCTACTTGTGGGAGATGTGTGATACAAAGCACCTGTGATTCCTTAGAAATATGATGAATTTTCTCTGCTATAGCTTGTGCTACTCTGCCACTCACACCTGTATCTACCTCATCAAATATAACACTCGTAACACCTTGATTTCTAGCGAATATCTTTTTAAGTGCTAACATAATTCGTGACAGTTCGCCACCAGAAGCAACTTTACTTAGTTCTTTTAATGGCTCGCCCGGATTCGTAGAAATCATGAATTTAACCTGATCATATCCTTTTTGATGGAGATTTATTGCATGATATTCATCACTACGGATATATTGATCCATGTTTTCATGTTCGAATGATACAGAAAATGCAGCTTTATCTAAATATAGTCCTTTTAATTCATCATGAATTTCTTTCGTTAAAGCATTCGCTGCCTTTAAACGAAGCGCGTGTAATTCTTCCGCTTCTAAATAAGCATCCTTTGCTTTTTCATTTATTTGTTTTTCTAATTTTGATAAATGGGAATCCTTATTTTTTATTTCTTCCATTTCCTCTTCAATTTTAGCCATGTACTCTAATATTTCATCAACGCTTGAGCCATACTTTTTCTTTAAGCGGTTAATTTCGCTAAGTCGAGCTTCTATTTCATTTAACCGCTCTGGATCATACTGCATAGACTCTAGATAATTCCCTAAATCATGGGTTAGCTCTTCTAAGCCAAAGAAATAATTCCCAATTTCCTCTGCTTTTCCAGCAATAAATGTGTCGTACCTACCATTATCCTGTAAAGCTGTTTGTGCAGTTGTAACCCATTCAAGCCCTTTTTGATCACCATATAGAGCGTTATAGGCTATTTGTAACGCAGCGTAAATGCGTTCATAATTGGCTAAAGAGCTTCTTTCCTCTTCTAACCTTTGATCCTCGTTAGGCTCCAAATCCGCAGATGCCAGTTCCGTCATTTGAAATTCAAGCAAGTCAAGCCGCTGTGCTGTTTCTTGCTCGTTTTCGCTTAGTTTGCGATAACGAGTTTTTAAATTACTTAATTCCTCATATAAGCGAATATACTCTTCTTTAGCTCGTCCTATTTGTGCAGCATTATACTGATCCAATAAATCAATATGATTATCTGGGTCCATTAGTGATTGTGTTTCATGCTGGCTATGAATATCAATTAGCGCTTTTCCAAATTCACGTAGTATTGCCAATGTAACTAGCTTGCTATTTACGCGACAAATACTCTTCCCATTCGCAGTTATCGTACGCCGAAGAACAATTTGCTCATCTTGAATTTCAATACCATACTGTCTTCCGATTTCATAAATAGCATGCGACTTATCATCTATTGTAAACAAACCTTCAATATCAGCTTTTTTCGTTCCATACCTGACAAACTCAACGGAACCTCTTCCACCCGCAAGTAATTGCACTGCATCTATAATAATGGATTTCCCAGCACCTGTCTCTCCGGTTAATACAGTGAGACCATCATGGAAGGTAATTGAAATTTTATTAATTATAGCAAAATCCTGTATAGATAACTCTGTTAGCACGCCATCACTCACCTCATCCCAACTCTACAGCATCTCTATAAAACGTTCTTTAATAATTTCCGAGTCTGCTTCTGTTCTGCAAATGATTAAACATGTATCGTCTCCACAAATTGTCCCCATGATCTCTTCCCAATCCAAATTATCAATTAACACACCAACGGCATGGGCATTTCCAGGCAACGTTTTTAACACAATAAAATGGCTAGCATGTTCAATTTTCACAAATGCATCCATAATTAATCGCTTTAACTTATCTAACGGATTAAATCTTTGATCAGCAGGTAAGCTATACTTGTATTTCCCGTTCGTTGCTGGAACCTTTACTAAGTGCAATTCTTTTATGTCACGTGAAACAGTCGCCTGTGTAATATTATAACCTAAGCGTTTTAAGTGATCGACAAGTTCATCCTGTGTCTCTATTTCATTTTCTGTAATTAATGCACGAATCTTTATATGACGTTGTACCTTACTCATAGGGCGCCCCCATTTCCCATTTCAAGCTCATTTACTTTCTCTCTGCTTTTTGTAGTTCAGCATGTGCCTTTTTAACTACATCTTCTATTTCGACATCCGTAACTGTAATTCCTTTTTTTTCTTTTTGCCAGCCAAAGTGTGCCAGAAATTCTATGTTGCCATCACCGCCAGTAATCGGTGAGTGAGTTATATCAAATAGATCATATGATTCACTCATAGCAAAATCAACAATGGTTGACAATACAGACTGATGTACATTTTCATCTCGAACAATACCTTTTTTTCCTACTTGTTCTTTCCCAGCTTCAAATTGAGGTTTAATTAAAGCAACAATATCACTGTTTTCAGTAAGTAATCGTTTTAAGACTGGTAAAATAAGCTTTAAGGATATGAATGAAACATCAATTGTAGCAAAATTTGGTTTACCCTGTGTTAACATTTCAGGGGTGACATATCGAAAGTTTGTACGTTCCATAACTACTACACGATCATCATTTCGTAACTTCCAATCGAGCTGATTATAACCAACATCAATGGCATAACATAGTTGTGCCCCATTTTGCAAAGCACAATCAGTAAATCCTCCGGTTGATGAACCAACATCCACCATAATTTTATTTTCAGTAGAGATATCAAATGTTTGCAATGCTTTTTCTAGCTTCAGTCCTCCCCTACCAACGTACGGTAGTAATTTACCCTTAACGGTTAACGGAGTTTCTTCATCAATCTTCATTCCTGGCTTGTCCAATCGTTCATGTTCATTAAATACAAGGCCAGCCATGATCATACGTTTTGCTCGTTCTCTCGATTCCACTAAGTTTTTTTCTACTAATAATACATCTAATCGTTTTTTTTTACTCATTAGTCGTTTCCTTTATTACTAATTTTTGGGTAGTATTCTTATTTTTAATTTATTTTCTATAACAGATATTACTTTTCCAGCGAAGAAAATAATCGAGGTTGAGGCATTTATCGCAAAAAATTTGCCTAGCGCCTTACCTCCAACAGTAATAGCAGCAACTACACTTGTCAGTAGAACAGAAATCGTTATTTGAACGGTCGATCCTTCTCCATGACCTAATAAATTTGCCATTTGTAATACAACAATGGCTGAAGCTGTTCCACTCACTATACCTGAAATATCTCCTATCACATCATTACAAAAGCTAGCAAACCTATCAGCATTTCGGATAATGATAACCGCTTCTTTAGCGCCTGTTACTTTTTCTGCGGCCATTGCATGAAACGGTGCCTCATCAGCAGCTGTAGAAGCAATACCTAACATATCAAATACAACGCCGACAAATACTATCATAAATACAAGAAGTAAACCAATTATCCAAATAACTCCACTCAATATAGATGACGAGATAATTGAAAAAATAGCCGCTAACACAAAAGTGATAACGGCAATAGTTAGACTAAATTTAATCGATCGTTTTACGTGTGATTTCATTTCATACCTCTATTATATAAGATATTCATTCTTTTTATGTAAGAGAAGGAATGGTCATGTAAAAGGTAAAAACTGTGGCTTAGGTCCAGTAGGTTTTCCCAGTTGACTACCCCGTGTTGCCACGAAAGGCGGTTCCCCTTTAAAATCAACTTAGCTTCGTCGCCAAAAGCTAGACTGGATTACCACTTAGTCCACACTATAATCCCTTTTATATGTCATACGAACAGTCTAGGAGATTTCCTCAACAGTTCTTAACCGCTCCCTAGCCTCTTTTGCAGTGCTGATTTCATAGAGATGAAAATAAGCAAACTAGTGGCCATCTAATTTGTTATTTTAAGACTCTAATCCCCTCAGGCACCACTCAAGGCAGGCTACGCTGCATATTAGGTGTCCCTTACCATATCTGCAGGTTCATACCCCATTCCATAATGATAACTAGGCTTAGCTATCACTACAGAGATGGGCCTCCGCGGTAATCGGGTCAACGCCCACATGCCTTTGTGGATCGCCCGAAAACCTTAACTCCCAGCATAGACCCAAGGCTGGGCGCCTCAAGCCTACACAAGGAACTTCATCGATGTGCCCTTTGGCGGATTTTTAGGCCCGCCTTCAGGTACGGAGAACTGACTAGAATACTGCACCATTCCTTTGTTAGTTTAATTATAGCATATTTAAAAGGAAAGTTCTATTTCTGATTTTAATGGTCTCGTTGACTAAAATACTCCGTTAAATCCATTAACACCGATTCTTGTGCATTAGCTTTTTGTAATGCCGCTTTAGCCTTATCTACATACCACGTTTTCTTTTCGATAGCACCTTCAAGCCCTAGCAATTTTGGATAGGTACTTTTCTGATTTGATTCATCACTACCGACAGGTTTACCAAGCTTTGTTTCATCTCCCATTATATCTAGAATATCATCCTGAACTTGAAAAATTAATCCCAAATAATAAGAGAATTCTTTTAGATGCATGAGTTCTGTCCTTGATGCTCCTCCAAGAAATGCCCCAGCATAGACCGCAAACCGTAATAGTTCACCTGTTTTATGTGCATGAATTTGTTCAAGCTCCTCTAGGGTTACCGGTTGATTCTCTGCTTGCATATCTAAAATTTGCCCAGCTACCATACCTTTAGGCCCACTTGCTTCTGTTAATACCTGGAGTATTTCTACCTTTTGATCAGCAGTCAATTGAGAATCATTAGCTATTAGTTCGAAGCTGTATGTAAGCAATGCATCACCAGCTAAAATTGCTGTTGCCTCATCAAAAGCTTTATGATTTGTCAACATTCCTCGTCGATAGTCATCATCATCCATCGCGGGTAGATCGTCATGAATGAGTGAATAAGTGTGGATCATCTCTAAAGCTGCCGCAGTTGTCAGTGTAATAGCCGTTTTCTTTCCATAAACCTCATAGCTTGCTAATAATAAAATTGGTCTTAATCGTTTTCCGCCAGCTTTAACAGAATAAATCATTGATTGTTTTAACGTTTCAGGAATTTGGATGGTATCCAATTTTTCCAGAAGGGTTTTATCAATCAATTGTCTGTATTCCTGTAAATAATCTTTCATATTACGCAACACTGTCATTCTTCCTCCTGGATATGAAAAGGTTCAAGTTCCCCTTGCTCATTCATAATCTTTGTCATCTTTTCTTCTACGTGGATTAGCTTATCATTACATAGTTTAGATAGCTTCATTCCATCTTGATAGTAATCAATCGCTTTTTCTAAAGGTACGTCCCCTGTTTCCAGCTTTTCTACTATTTTCTCCAGCTGTGCCATTGCTTCCTCAAAGGAAAGTTCATTGTCCGACATTTTTATTATTCCTCCTCTACCCTTACAACATCACAAGTAATATCTCCATCCATCATCTTTACAGTAACTCGATCAGCTTTCTTTACCTGACTTACTGATTTAATAATAGTTCCATCTTCAGAATAAGAAATGGAAAAACCTCTTTTCATAATTTCTAAAGGATTTAGTAAACTTAACTTATCCAGATTATTTGCTAATCTTTCTGATTTTTGTGTGATAGTCTGTTGCATTATTTTTTGCTGTTGCTTCATTAGTTGTTTTAATTGCTGTTTAGATCTCTCCAACTGCTTGACTGGCTGTTGATAAATAAAACGTATATACAAATGCTGGTAGTTCTGATGACCCTCTCCTAAATGATTAGTCATTGATTTATTCAATTGATCCGTTCTTGTATCCAATTCCTGTTCTTTTTGTTTGAGCAATTGCACTGGATATCGAAAAGCATATGACTGTCGAAGTCTACTTAGATGTTGCTTATGTTGCTTTAACTGCTGATTTAAGTCTTTGATGAGCATTCGCTTTAATGTGGAAACCTTATCCTTTAATTCTTGTCTTGACGGAACCGCTAACTCTGCAGCACCTGTAGGAGTGGGAGCTCGCAGATCTGCAACAAAGTCACTAATCGTTACATCTGTTTCATGACCGACTGCCGAAATAATTGGAATTGTAGAGTTAAAAATCGCTTTAGCCACTATCTCCTCGTTAAAACTCCATAGTTCTTCAATGGATCCCCCACCTCTACCAATGATTAGTACATCGAATAGAGATTTTGTGTTAGCTACCTCTATAGCTTGACTAATGGACACTGGAGATTCCGTACCTTGGACAAGAACTGGTAAAACAGTAACTTCAGCGATTGGAAATCGCCGTTTAATGGTAGTAATAATATCTCGAACCGCTGCTCCTGTAGGCGAAGTAATAACACCAATATGAGTAGGTATCTCAGGTATTGGTTTCTTGTGGTGTTCATTAAAATATCCTTGTTTCTGTAGCTTTTCCTTTAGCTGCTCAAACGCTACGTATAAAGCTCCGATCCCATCAGGTTCCATTTGCTGAATATATAACTGATACTGTCCGTAGGCTTCAAACACACTAATTTCGCCTTTAATTAAAACGTTCATTCCATTTTCTGGAGTGAATTTCAACCTTCGATTATTCCCAGCAAACATAACAGCTTGTATTCTCGATTGATCATCCTTGATGGTTAAATACATATGTCCTCTTGAATGATGCTTAAAATTAGAAATTTCCCCGCGCAGCCAAACATCACTTAAATGCGGATCAGTGTCTATTTTTCGCTTTATATACTTTGTAAGCGCAGTAACTGTTAAATACTTATCATTCACAATTTCTCTAATCCTTCAGCTGCTTTTATTGTATTTTTTAAAAGCATTGTAATTGTCATTGGACCTACACCTCTGGGAACAGGAGTGATGAATGCCGCTTTTTCTTTTGCGCTTTCGAAATCTACATCTCCAGTTAATGAGCCATCCTCCAACCGATTTATACCGACATCGATGACCGTCGCACCTTCCTTTATATCGTTTGCATGAATAGCATTTGGCCTTCCAACAGCAACAATCAAGATATCCGCTTGTTTTGTAAACTGCTGTAAATCCTTCGTTCGAGAATGACAATATGTAACAGTAGCATTTTCATTTAATAATAACTGACCGACAGGCTTACCAACAATATTACTTCTTCCAATAATAACAGCATGTTTTCCTTCCATTGGAATATGTTTTGATTGGAGCATTGTCACTATTCCAAATGGGGTGCAAGGTAAAAATGTATTCATACCAGCCATCATTCTTCCAATACTTATAGGATGAAATCCATCTACGTCTTTATTAGGGTGTATTGTCTCAATAATTTGTTGTTCACGGATATGAGTGGGAAGTGGTAGCTGAACAAGGATACCATGTACCGCCGAATCTTGATTGAGCCTTTCAATCAGTGCTAGTAATTCTTCCTCAGTAATAGAAGTTGGCAACTCAATTAAATCCGAGGATATCCCTGTTTCCCTACAAGCTTTTTCTTTTCCGTTAACATATGATTTAGAAGCTGGATTATCACCAACTAATACAACGGTTAAATGTGGATATATTCCTTGCTTTTTTAGCTCTTCTACCTCTACTTTCATTTCATTTCGGAGTTCATCGGCTAACGCTTTTCCATTGATTATTTCTGCAGTCATTCACGACATCCCCTTCGTTTATTGAACAAATTTTGATAGAACACCATTTATAAATTTTCCTGAGTTATCATCTCCATATGTATTTCCTAGCTCAATTGCTTCGTTAATGGAAACATTATCAGGTATGTCCTCTACATAGCTGATTTCAAAGATAGCAATACGTAATATTGTTTTTTCAACAGACGCTATTCGATCTATCGACCAATTTTCTAGCTTCTCTGAAAGCATTTTATCAATTTCTTCCTTATTTCTTGCCACACCTTCTACGAGCATGGTTAAAAAGGCATCTTTCGTCTCATTTTCAAGAAAGTGCTCCATAGCCTCGGCTGGTTTATTGTCATTTACATCTAACTGAAACAATATTTGAAATGCCTTTTCTCTTGCTGTATGTCTGTTCATTGCTTATAGCTCCTTTTAACATATCTCTTACAAATCATAACATGATTATATCACCAATGCTAGAATCAACATTAAGACTGAATACCATGCTAATTATCAAAAAAAAGAGGTCAAAAAAGGATCTAATATTCCTTTTGACCTCTCTTCTTATTCATCTACATCGTCTGTTCCTTCCATTTGTATCCCTACAACATGAACGTTAATTTCATCAATTTCTAAAGCTGTCATATTTTTCAGCGTCTGTCTAATATTCGTTTGTAGCATTTGTGCAACCTGGGGGATAGATACACCAAAGTTTAAAATAACAAATAAGTCGATTAAAATTCCATTATCTGTCAATTCCACCTTTACCCCTTTACTATGCGCTTTCTTACCAAATCTTTCAGCCACTCCAGAGGCAAAATTACCACGCATCGCGTATAAACCATCTACTTCAGTAGCCGCTATACCTGCAATAACTTCAATAACTTCGGGAGCAATTTCTACTTTTCCTAAACGATCATCACTCACATTTAGTAATGGTTGTTCACTCATTTGCTCACTCCTTTTAGTCTATGTTTATTCCGTTTTGTCTTGTACTATTGGATTTTCTTCTAAGAACTTTGTATTAAAGTCCCCGTTGATGAATACTTCATGATCCATAATTAAACGATGAAATGGAATAGTCGTATAAACACCTTCCACAACAAATTCATCTAGCGCCCGTTTCATTCGTTTAACTGCTTCCTCTCTTGTTTTTCCATAGGTAATTAATTTCGCAACCATAGAATCATAATACGGAGGAATTCGATAATCAGAGTATACAGCAGAGTCTACTCTCACTCCTAATCCACCTGGAGGTAAATACATTTCAATAGTTCCTGCTGACGGCATAAAGTTTTTAAATGGATTTTCTGCATTAATTCGACATTCAATTGCCCAGCCTTCTAGTGTTACATCGGATTGCTTTATGGATAGCTCTTCATTATTAGCGACTTTAATCTGCTCTTTTATTAAATCAACTCCAGTGACCATTTCGGTAACCGGATGCTCTACTTGAATACGTGTATTCATTTCCATAAAATAAAAGGCATTACTTGTCCGATCAAAAATGTATTCAATAGTTCCCGCACCTTCATAACCTACAGCACGTGCAGCTTTCACAGAAGCTTCTCCCATCTTCTTCCTTATTTCAGGTGTTAACGCAGGAGAAGGTGATTCTTCAACTAACTTTTGCAATCTTCGTTGGATTGTACAATCTCTCTCTCCTAAATGAATAACATTTCCGTGTCTATCTGCTAGTACTTGTATTTCCACATGGCGAAAGTCTTCAATATATTTCTCAATGTATACACCAGCATTACCGAAAGAAGTTTCTGCCTCTTTCTGTGTAACCTCAATACCTTTTAGTAATTCCTCTTCCGATCTTGCTACTCGAATACCTTTACCACCACCACCAGCAGTGGCTTTAATAATGACGGGATAGCCAATTTCATTGGCAACCACTTTTGCTTCTTCTTCATTTTCAATAATACCATTAGAACCAGGTACAATTGGAACGTTTGCTTCGTCCATTGTTTTTCTAGCTACGTCCTTAATACCCATCTTTTGTATTGCTTCGGGAGTTGGTCCTACAAACGTAATATTGCATGCTCGGCAGATCTCAGCAAAGTCTGCATTTTCAGCTAAGAAACCATATCCAGGGTGGATAGCATCCACTTCTGTTAATATCGCAACACTCATTATATTGGTGAAATTAAGATAGCTGTCTTTACTTTGCTTCGGTCCGATGCAATATGCTTCATCTGCTAATTGAACATGTAGTGCTTCACTATCTGCTTCGGAATAAACCGCTACCGTTTCAATATCTAATTCTTTGCAGGCTCGAATAATCCGGACCGCTATTTCTCCTCTGTTAGCAATTAACAGTTTTTTAATCACTCTTTACATCCCCTTACTTAGTGTTTACACGGAATAATGGCTGACCATACTCAACTAGCTCACCATTTTCAACCAATATTTCAACGATTTCTCCTGAAACTTCTGCTTCGATTTCATTAAATAATTTCATGGCTTCAACAATACAAACAACCGTTGACTCATCTACTTTACTTCCTTTTGATACAAACGCATCTTTTTCAGGAGATGGGGCAGTGTAAAAAGTACCCACCATCGGAGATACAATTTCATGATCATAAGCTACAGCTTGACTTTGTTCTGATGTAACTTCGTTTTCAACTGGTTCATTCTTAATATTTGCCTTTACATCTGATTGTTGTACGTTCTCTACCTTAGTAGTCGGCTGTATTTGATTATCCTGAACGGATACAGGATTTTTTTGACTAGATTTTTTCAAAGAAACCGTCGTACCGTTCGTTTCATACGTAAATTCTTCTATTGATGATTGATCAATTAACTTTATAATTTCTTGTATTTCTTGTACGTTTAACATTACTGCTGGCACCCTTTCGTCTTCAAGCTTATTATTAGGTACTAATAACTCCTCTTAATATTTTACGACAAGTCCAATATAAACTTCAAGGTTTAACCTTAAAAGACAGATGTAAAAATGACCTTCCGATATCTTCTCTATTATAGCAATACTCAATAATTAAAGCGAATACAAGGGTGCTTCGTCCATGACAAAAGCAAAGAATCCGAGCAATGGTTTATTGCCCGGATCTCTTCGCTTACCTACTCTTGATCTTCTTTACTTTCCTTATTCTCATCTGCATTTTCTTCAGTTGCTTGGCTATTCTCAGACGGAACAAATGATACATCTACGTCTTCATAGCCTATTTCATCTCGAACCATTTGCATAATAGAAACTGCTTGTGATTTAGGCAACTTTTCCTCAACCTTCAATTGAACGACAACTTTCTCATCGTCTTCCATCGTTCTTACTAAGACATCCTCATAGTTAGCGGAAGCTAAAATACTATCCTCTAAAATTTTTTCTTTTGAAGACAAATTTTCTAATACATCAATTTCTTCAAGAGCCTGTTCCTTTTCTGTAGGCGTAGATGAGCTGGAAGCTACAATATCTGTTAACCGCTCTTTCTGTGCACTTCGATTATCTTCTAATTCCATTCGTAGTGAAGTGAAAAGTTGATCTTCTCCCAAATTCGATATTTCATCTACTTTGGCATCCCCTTCCGTTTCATTAGAATCTGTTGGAACAGCTTCCTCATCATTGTCTTGTCCATTATTGACATATGCTATATCCTCGCTGTCTGGTGATGTCATATAATACACACTTAATACAATCATCAGACTTAACATCGTAAGTAACCAAACTGTTTGTTTTTTTAACATAAAATAATTCCTCCTTTAATTCTTTGGCATTACGGATACTCTGTGTGTCGGTACATCAAGTACTCTAGAAACTGCCTCTACAATCCATTTTTTAACGCTTGCATGGTCAGCACCCTTAGCTACAACAAAAACACCACGTACTTCTGGTTTTTTTGTTTGTATTAGTAACGGAACTTCTTTTTCACCTTGCCTTACCAGTACAGTTTGTGCCTCTTCGGTCGAGTCTTCTACTTCTCTTGTACCGCCATTTTTATCAGATTCCTTTGTTGTTTGTTGCCCTTTCACGAGGTTTTTCTCATAGACTTTAATATTCGTAGATTCTAAATTAACCATGACCTCTGCTTCCGATACGCCTTTTATTTTGTTTAACAGCTCCTGTAGGTCCTTTGTATAAATCGTTTCCAGTTCTTCCATGTCAGAGGTAGTAGCTGATTTGTTTGAAGCAGTTTCTTTGGCAGGTTGTTCCATTGGTTGTTCTATTTGCTGTTCCAATTGCTGTTCCTCAGCCGTTTCTGGTGAAGAAGAAAATATATTTCCAACGATGAGCAACAAGATACCTGCTAAAGCTAAAATAATAATGTATCCCAATTTTTTTGGTGGGTGCTTTTTTGTGCCGTCTGATTTTTGGAATAATTTTTCTATTTTTTCTTTCAAGGTGCCCCTCCCTCCCATTGCAACGTTACTTTTTTGTTATCGAGCTCCCATACCTCTCTTAACAATGCTTGTATTTGTTCCAACTGCTCATCTTCGTTTGTGTTATCAGGGTTGTCCGTATCAATTACAACATCATCAACTATACTCACTGCTCCCTCCCCATCTTTTGATTCTCTTAGATAAACAATGACTTCATCCAAGTTTTTGAAGGTCATCTCCTGTTGGTTACCAAATTGGAACTTAATATCCGTTATCTCTACTTGATATTCTTCCTGAAGTGGTTGTTCAGCATATTCTTTTAATTGGACAGCCATTTGTTCTAAAATATATGCATCTTGTGCGTCTTCTATTTCATTTTTTTGTGATTCAATTAAATTTTCCATTGATTTTCCTTCCGTAGTTTCCTGTTCAAACTGTGCTACAGAGGCTTCTAACGCCTGATTAATATCAATCTGAAATATATAAAAAATTGGTTTTAATAAAATTAAAATTAAGATTAAACCAACTACTAATTTAATATATTTTTTCATGGAATTAGAGGGAACTAGTAAATCAATAATAGCCGCTAAGAGTAAAAACAAAATTATTTGTGTTACCCATTGGATTAATACCTGCATGTTCGTCCCCCTATCGTAAAAGCAATGTCAAATTACTTGCTACCACAATAATTACAATTGCTAGAAAAAACATAAATGATACAGCTAGCAAACACGCTAAGATAAATACAATGTATTTACTTATTGTGTTTAAGGTAGTGATGACTGGTCCATCTCCAATTGGTTGTAATACTGCTGCAGCTATCTTATATATAATCGCAATTGCAAAAATTTTTAAGGCAGGGAATAGTGCAATAAATAATATAATTAAAACACCTACGATGCCAATCGCATTTTTTAATAGTAAGGACGCACTTAATATCGTATCTGCAGCATCTGTGAAGGTACGTCCTACTACAGGTATAAAATTTCCTGTAATAAACTTCGCTGTTTTCATAGCGACACCATCTTGTATAGCACTGGCCGCTCCTTGTACAGACATGACACTTAAAAAGATGGTTAAAAAGATACCAAGTGCACCTAAACTTACCGTTTTGAATAAGTTTGCCAAATGGGTAACCTTATAATTTTCATTCAGACTGCTTACAATAATTAATAGTGCTGATAGAAATAATAAAGGCAATATAAATGTTGAAATTAATAATCCGCATGCGTGAATTAAAAAGATAATAATTGGATGAAAAAATGATACGGCAACCACATTTCCAAAAGTTGCCATCAAACCTAAAACTAGTGGTAAAAGTGCAATCATAAAGCTACTCATTGTATCAATAGCATCTTTTGCATAAGATACTGCGGAATAAAAGCTATTTAACGCTAAAAAAATTAACACGATATAGACGACAAAATACGCTATTTTACTCACCGTACTCTTTTCAAATGCATTATGCATGGTTTGCAACATGATAGAAAAGAGTGTAAGCATGAATAGAGAACCGAGTAATTTACCATTAAGTAGCAATTCATGAAAGAGAAATTCTACGAGTCCTATTAATGTATTTTTTAGCGAAAACGAACCCTGGTCTTTAATAAATTCGTAAACACTAGTTTTCTCTAATTCAGGAAGATAACCACCGTAATCTTGTACTAGTTCCCCCCAATATTTCTGTACGCCTTCCAATGAGATGTCATCTAACATTCCGTCTTGAACATCATGAATATTCGGATTCGCTGAAATAGTAGCTTGTCCCAGAAAGAAAAAGAAAAAAGCAAATAGAAGGATACGGAATTTTTTATGATGTTTCATCCACCATGAATACTCCTTTCTGGGTTATGTTAGGTTGCTGGTAAAAAGCGTAATATAGCCTCAATTACAGCTGTAATTATTGGAACAGCAAGCAATAGAATAAATATTTTACCTGCAAGTTCAATTTTGGAAGCGACAGATTCGAGTCCGGCATCTTTGGTGATACTTGCACCAAGCTCAGCAATATAAGCTATCCCGATAATTTTCAAAATTGTTTCTAAATACATTCCATCCACTTGAGCTTTCGTACCTAGTGTTTGAATTAATTGAAAGATAGAACCGATTTGTTGAATAATGGATAAAAAAATGATGACACCAGTGATGACAATTACAAAGAATGCAAATGTTCGATTAATATCCTTTAAAATAATATAGAGAATACTAGCTACTATGCCCAATGTTACAATTTGTAAAATATCCATATGATGTTACCCTTGGTAAAGAAATACGGATTTGATCTGCTGAAAAAGATCAGACAAACCGTTTATTACTAAAACTAGTACGATAATGAAACCAATTAGCGTTGCAAATTGAGCAATTTCCTCTTTTCCCATTTGTTTCAATATCGTATGGATTAGGGCTACAATTATCCCTATTCCCGCTATTTGAAATAAGATAGAAGCATCTGTAAACATCGGGTTAACTCCTTTCAACTATAGAAGCAGTAATACAACAAATATGCCACATAATACACCTAGGCTTTTAGTCATTTTTCCGTATTTTTGATAGTAATCCCTTGCATTTTCTAGCTCGCGATCTAAATGATTAGCTGCTAGCTGAATATGCTTTTGCTGTTGAAGAAAATCATGCTGACCTAATGTTTGGCCAAATTGTAATAATATTTCTTTTTCGTTATTTCCTAGACTGGAAATGTCCATTAAATCGTCTAAGGATTTCTGCCAAACAACATAAAAATCCTTACTATCTTTATTCATATTTTTATACAATTGGTCAAAAAACGAATGAATTGGAAAAGGTGTTTGTTTTTTTATGGATTCAAACGCATCTTGTAAAGGTAATTGACTGTACATCATTTCTGCCTCTAATATTTGTAGTGCATTTTTAACTTGTCTTATATGCTTTGGCCGATTTGCTAGTCGATTACTCCATTCAAATCCAATCCAAGTAGTTGTTCCTATAAATAGAAGTGCCCCTATCCATTGCATAATTACCCTCCCATTTTCTTTCTTAATATGCTATTTCCATAAGCATCATATATATGCTGAAAACTTCCTGGAGAGGAGGTACGGTCCAGCAAGATAATTCTTTGAAATATTTCTTGCTGTAAAAGCGCTTGAATAGAAGGACGACGGTTTAATTCGTCAAGTGTTTGTCCATGAATACTACATATCACTACTACCCCTGCATTAATTGCTTCTAGTAAAGCATCCACATCCCTCTTACCGCCAATTTCATCAACAACTAGTATTTGTGGTGACATCGAACGTATCATCATCATCATACCCTCTGCTTTTGGGCATGCGTCCATCACATCAGTTCGTGGTCCTATATTATGTTGCGGCACTCCTTTAATCGAAGCGGCTATTTCTGAACGCTCATCTACAACACCTACTTTTTGTGGAGGAATATGCGTCCAGCCTGACGAGATAATGCGTGTAATATCACGAATAAGTGTTGTCTTTCCAGTTTGTGGAGCTCCAACAATAAGTGTATTTAAGTAACCTTGTTGATAGAGGTATGGGACTACCTCTGAAGCTGCACCTATCTTTTCTTTGGCAATTCTGATATTTAAAAAGGTGATATACTGAATTGCTTTAACCGAGCCATTTATTGTATTAACTCTGCCTGCTAATCCAACCCGATGTCCACCTTCTATCGTCATATAACCTTCTCTTAGTTCATCTTCCATTCGATATAAAGAAAATTCACTTAGTTGATTAATCATGTGAACAAAATCACCTTTAGTTGGAATTGGATGATAGACTGTTTTATGCGTTGCATGAAATATAAGCTCTACAGGTTTATTCAGCCGTAAGCGAATTTCTTCTAATTCATCCCACCTTCTCCCAACTTTTCTACTGACTTCATTTCTTATTTGTTCCGGGAATAAACGCAATACTTCCTCCATCATCTTCCCTCACTTTTCTATATTGCTTACTAGTAAATGTATGCGCTATTGGACAAATTATGACCTATTTAAAAGTAGTTCAATAAGGGTTAAGGTAGTAGGTTCTAGTAAAACTATTAAGCATTCCGCTACGTCGATCTTTTTAACTTTAATAGTTGTATCTATTGAGGACAAACAAATCTTAACTTTTTCATTCAAGAACAAAAAGGCAAGCGCCCGATTAGAAACGTAGCGACTGGAGCGAGTCAACGGAGATAAAGGAAACACGGTGAGCTTGCAAGCCAACGATGACTTAGATGAGGACGATTTATGAATTAGCCTCGTTTCTAGGTGCTGGCTCAACACGTCCATAATTATACACATGGGCAAATTGTATAGTTTCCTAAACTATTATAAAAAACTGAGCAAAATTCGCTCAGTCCTTATCACTAAATGCTCAGATTTACGCTCCCTCTAGTAGCTATTATGGAATAATAGCTACTGCTTGACCACCACTCCGGCTGCCCACTTCCCTTTCCGTGGGGTTTGTCCTTCAGCTAACTTTTT